>JAQUQA010000006.1:0-15654 GCA_028716305.1 Candidatus Omnitrophota bacterium
ATATTTATCTTATCGGGGATTCCCTGGCCGTGCATACGCGTAAATGGTCCCGGGAAGACATTCAGTTGAAAAAGAGATGATGATCATATTAAAAGAGATGTTTTATTATTTTGTTTTTCCCGGTTTGCTTTTCGGCACCGGCATCGGCCTGTTGGCCGGATGGGTGGACAGAAAAGTTACCGCCCGGCTGCAATGGAGAGTCGGTCCGCCGTGGTATCAGAATTTTGTGGATATCCTGAAGTTGTTCGGAAAAGAAACGATCGTTCCCAGGGGCAGGGCCGCTACCTTTTTACTGGCGCCCTATCTGGGCTTTTTGAGCCTAGGCCTGGCCGCGGCGATCATCGGTCGGGCATTGATCAACCCCGCGGTAAGTTTTGCCGGAGACCTGATCGTTATACTCTACCTCTTGACCATGCCGGCCATCGCTTTGATCATCGGGGCCTCCAGCTCGCGAAATCCCCTGGCTTCCGTGGGGGCGGGACGGGAGATGAAACTGATTTTGGGTTATGAGCTTCCTTTTATCATGGCGCTTGCCACCATAGCAATAAAATCAGGCAGTATCAAGCTGGGGAGTATCCTGACCTACCAGCTGAATTTCGGATCATTTTTCTATTCCTGGTCAGGGGCGATCGCCATGGTTGTGGCCATCTTTTGCGCTCAGGCGAAAATGGGATTTGCCCCTTTTGAAATTTCCGAAGCCGAGCAGGAGATTATGGGTGGGGTGTTGATCGAATACTCCGGTATTCCTTTGGCGGTCTTTAAATTGACAAAGGCACTGCTGCTTTATACAATGCCCCTATTGCTGGTAGTTTTATTTTTGGGTAAGGACCTGCACCCGCTTTTTATCATCGGTAAATTCGTTATCTTTTTGGTAATATTTATTTTGATCAAGAACACCAATCCACGCCTGCGTATCGACCAGGCAATGAGTTTTTTTTGGGGGCCGGTCTCGTTACTGGCGCTGGCCGCGGTTATCTTGGCACTAATGGGGAAGTAATAGATAATGAACGCAAAATGTAAAACGCAAAGCTCAAAATTAAAACTAAAAACTCAAAACGATTTAAATTTTACACTGTAACTTTACGTTTTACGCTGTAGTTTTGCGTTTTGCACTTTGAATTTTACACTACGACTATGGATCTTCGACTAAAAGCCTTAACTAAGTCAATCTGGGTCTTCCACATCAGCGCGGGGTCGTGCAACAACTGCGACATCGAGATACTGGACTGTCTTACTCCGCGTTTTGACCTGGAGCGTTTCGGCATCCAGCTGGTAGGTTCGGTCAGGCACGCCGACGCCCTCTTGATTACCGGGGCGATGAACAGAAAGTCCGTTCCGCGGATGAAGAAGATCTATGAACAGGCTCCCAAGCCGTGCGTGGTGATTGCCGTCGGCCAATGCGCGCTTTCCCGGCACATGTTCCGGGACAGCTATAATGTCTGTGAGCCGCTGGACAAGATCTTACCCGTGGATCTCTATATTCCGGGGTGTCCGCCGAAGCCTGAGGCGATGATCGACGGTATTATAAAATTGGTGAATAAGATAAAAGAGGTAAAAAAATAAAATGGAAATCAGCGATAAAATAAAAAAACGCTTTAACGGCAGGATTTTTGACTGGCAGGAAAATTCTAACCGGCGCGCCTATTTCAGCGTGAAAAAAGAGGATATTTTCGAAGTAGCCGGGTATATGTTTAAGGACCTGGGGTTAAGGTTTTCTACCGCCAGCTGTACCGATCTGCGCGAAGGCCTGGAGATCCTTTATCATTTCAGCAATGACCCTAAGGGGGAATTTTATTCTATCAGGGTGATGATCGAAGATAAGAAAAATCCGCAGATAGATTCTCTGGCGCCGATCTTTCCGGGTGCGGAGTGGATCGAGCGCGAAATCTGGGAGATGCTGGGGGTCAAGTTTATCAATCACCCTAACCTGAAACGCCTGCTTTTGGCCGATGACTGGCCCCAGGGTGAGTATCCATTGAGAAAGAAAGAAAATTGAACTGGTAAAAATGACAACTAAGCGACAGCTGGTTAAATAGTAAATTGTTAAATGGTTAAATGTGCTTATTTAACGATTTAACCTTTTAACTATTTAACCAACGAACCAACGAGGCAACAAAATGTCCCATAAAATAATCGTCCCTATCGGCCCCTATCATCCCTTACAGGAAGAGCCGGAGTTTTTCCAGCTTTACTGCGAAGGAGAGAAGGTGGTGGATATCGATATTATTATCGGATACAACCATCGCGGGATCGAGCAGCTTTCCGAGGGAAAGCATTATGACCAGGTGGCCTTTTTGGTGGAGCGGATCTGCGGGATCTGTTCTTCCAGCCATCCATACGCTTTTGTCCTGGCAGTGGAGGATCTTTTTGGAGGAGAGCAAAAAGTCGTTCCGGAGCGGGCGCTTTACATCCGCACGATAGTTGATGAATTGCAGAGGATCCACAGCCATCTGCTCTGGCTGGGACTGGCCGGGCATTTTATCGGGTATAATACCGTCTGGATGTGGGCCTGGAAATACCGTGAGCCGGTGTTAGATATGTTTGAGATGACTACCGGTAACCGTAACAGCTATGCCATGTTTAAGATAGGGGGAGTACGCCGGGATCTCAAGGAGGAAGATGGCCCGATATTAAAAAAGATGCTTGATGAGTTTGTTCCGGCATTAGATCTATTTCGGGGAGCGGTAATGGACGACCCGGTAATTCAGGCCAGATTAAAAGGAGTGGGGATTTTGACCAGGCAGCAGGCAATTGACTGGTGTGTTGTCGGTCCGACGGCCCGCGCCTCCGGTATTAACATCGACGTCAGAAGGGATGAGCCCTACGGCGTATACAACCGGGTGGACTGGAACGTAGTTGTCGAAAAAGAAGGGGATATTTTTGCCAAGACCGTGGCGCGGATCCTGGAGATGTATGAATCGGTGCGGATTATCCGTCAGTGTCTGGATAAGATCCCCAAGGGGGAGATTGACGCGCAGTTACGTGATGTTCCGGTAGGAGAGGGCATCGGCAGGGTTGAGGCCCCGCGCGGAGAATGCTTCCATTATATCAAAAGCGACGGAACCAATCGGCCGGTCAGGCATAAGATCCGGGCGCCCAGCTTCATGAATGTGGCTAGTAATAAAGTGGGGGCAGTGGGGGGAAGTATCTCCGACGCCACGATTACCCTGGCCGCGGTCGATCCCTGTTACTGCTGTACCGAACGCGTGGCCGTAATCAATAAGGCGGATAACCAAAAGGTAATGAACGGTTGGGACCTGATAAAACTCTCCCAGGAAAAAACCGAGAGATTAAAAAAGGAGCTTAAGGCATGAAAGACCTGCCTCTGCTGAAAGAAGAAATTGCCGGGATGTCGCATCAATCCCTAAAGATGCTGCAGTTGACCCACCGCGCCTTTATGGAACATGATACCGACCTGATTACCCTGGCCCTGGAAGAAGAGAACAAGCTGAACAACGCGGAGAAGGCGATCACTACAAGCTTGGTGGACCTCGGCCGCAGCTGCGCCGTGAAGGACCAGAGGCAAAAAACCGTTGTTTACGCCGATATTGTCGGCGACCTGGAGATGATCGGAGATTATTGTAAAGATATCCTGGAGCGTATCCAGATAAAGATCGAAGAAAAGCTCCTTTTTAGCGAAGAAGCGGTAAAAGAATATAATGAGCTATATGCGCTTAGCGAAAAGGCCCTGGAAGAGGTGGTTAATGCCTTGGACCAGGATAATCCGGGGCTGGTCAAAGAAGTTCTGGCAAGCCAGCAGCATATCGACACCCTGGTGGATGAACTGCGCCGCAGGCACAATCAGCGCCTGATTGACGGGGTCTGCATCCCGATCGCCTGTAATATGTTCCTGAATATGCTGGATTTTACGGCGGCGATTTACTATCATACGAAAAAAATCGCCAAGAACCTCTCTAAGATGAAGAAATGAAGCCGATGCTATTTAATGTATTTTTCCCGATTGGCGGGGCTTTCCTGCTTTTGTTGTTCCCCCGGAAAATAAAACCGGCGCTGAGCGTGGCGATTATCGGGGCGACGTTTTTGTTTTCCCTCTGGAGCGCCTCCAGCGTCTACGCCAACCGCGGGATGATCCTGGCGACAAGTTATTTAACCGATTGGTTCAGTTTTTCCTTTTTTGCCGATACCCTGGCGGTTTTTATGGCGGGGGTTTCTTCTTTTGTGGCCCTCCTGATCGCGGTTTACTCCCTTGATTACATGAAGCATTATTCCGATAATGGTTCATTCTATTTCTGGATGGTCCTGTTTATCGGCAGCATGATGGGGTTGATCTATTCGGCGAACTTACTGCTTTTATTTTGTTTCTGGGAGGTGACTTCGGTTTGTTCCTGGAGGCTGATCGGTTTTTACCGGCATGACAAGGATATCCAGGCCGCGGATAAGGCCTTTCTGGTCACGTTTTTCGGCGCCTCGATCATGCTCATCGGGATAATTTTAATCTACCTTAAATTTGACAGCCTGGAACTGGTTTTCCTGAAAGGCTCGAACCTGCCCAACATGATCAGCCTGCTTTTACTGGCGGGGGTGGTTTCAAAATCGGCGCAGCTGCCCTTGCAAAGCTGGCTTCCCGACGCCGGAGTGGCCCCCACCCCGGTAACTGCGCTTTTGCACGCCGCGGTCCTGGTAAAGATCGGCGTGTACGTCTTTGCCAGGATCTTCGGCCTGACTTTTATCACCAGCGCCTGGTTCCTGAATTCCGCGATCATCGTGGCCAGCTTGAGTATTCTGGTGGCGGCGGGTTCCGCCCTGCTGGAAAACAACATGAAAAGGATCCTGGCTTATTCGACGATCAGCCAGCTTGGTTACATTTTGCTAGCCTTCGCCATTAATAATGAGGATGCCTTTAAAATCGGGATGATCTATATCCTGGCGCATTCCCTGGGCAAGGCGGGCCTTTTCTTGTGCATGGGGATCGTCGAGCAAAAAAGCGGCACCAAGGATATCAATGACCTGGGAGGGCTGGCCAGGACCATGCCATATACCGCCGCGGCTTATCTTTTATGCGCTTTTTCTATTATCGGCCTGCCCCCCTTTCTCGGGTTCTGGCCGAAATTCATGGTGGTGTTACTGGCGGTTAACAGCGGCCATCTCTTCGCCGGTTCGGCGGCGGTCGTGGGCGCGCTTTTTACCCTTTTTTATCTGGCGCGTTTGTTCAACAAGGTGTTCTTGGGGCCATTACAGATAAACGCAGCGGAAGACAGGCGCTCGGTGATGGTTTGGGCAGTGGTGGCCCTGGGTATTTTGTCTTTGTTGCTGGGGTTATATTTTAAATTACCTTTTGCCCTGGTCGCAAATCTTTAAGGATTATGGAAAGAACATTATTTTTTCTGGTAACTTTACCGATCTCCAGCGGCGCGCTGTTGCTTTTATTCAGGGCGCAGCGGGCGAGGATGAGATTTGCCCAATTGGTCCTTTTGGCCGGCCTGGTGTTTTCTTTATTCGTTTTTTTCAGGCGCCCCAATGAACTGGTAGTCAACCTGATCGGCTCCTATAATCTCTACCTGGGAATAAACCGTTTATCAGGGGTGATTTTACTCTTTGTTAACCTCTTTGGTTTTCTGGTCTGCCTGTACTCCCGCGATTACAGCCTGCTCAAAAATAAAGGGATCTATTTTTCCCTGTTGCTCTGGTTGATTGCCTTTTCTAACCTGGCCTGCCTGGCGGCTGATTTCATTATTTTTATCTTTGCCTGGGGGGCCCTATTGACGCTGCTTTACGCTTTTTTAAACCTGAATACCGCGGGCAATAATCCGGATTCCCTCAAATCCCGGCCCTCTGATTCGGCGAATAAGGCCCTGGTAGTTGTCGGTTTTGGCGATTTTTCCCTGCTTCTGGGGATTTGCCTTTATGTTTATACAATCGGCACCACCCAGATGCCGGGCGTAGCCAGCGTGATGTTGAATAACCCGCTTAACTGGTGCTCTTTTCTGTTGATGTTGTGCGGCGCCTTTGCCAAGGCGGGTTGCGGACCGCTGCATACCTGGATCCCCGCTGCCGCCGAAACGGCACCTGGCCCGGTAATGGCGATACTGCCTGCCTCGCTGGATAAGCTTTTGGGGATTTATTTATTGGCCAGGATCTGCGTGGATTTCTTTGTGCTCAATGATTCAGCCATGGCCATCTTGTTATTGATCGGCGCCTCTACGATCATGTTCGCGGTTATTATGGCGCTGATCCAGCATGACTTGAGAAAGTTGTTGTCTTTCCATGCCATCAGCCAGGTGGGTTATATGGTTTTAGGTTTTGGGACCGGGGTGCCTATAGGGATCGCCGGAGGGTTATTCCACATGGTCAACCATGCCCTTTATAAAAGCGGCTTATTTCTTACCGGTGCTTCGATCGGAGAGAAGAAGGGGACCTTTGACCTGGAAAAACTAGGCGGCCTGGCAACCTATATGCCGGTTACTTTTTTCACCGGGCTGGTTTTTGCCTTATCCATCTCCGGGGTCCCGCCGTTTAACGGATTTGCTTCCAAGTGGCTGCTCTATCAGGCGACCTTGATCGGCATGTTCACCACGGAAAACAGGTTTCTTGCGCTGGTGTTCCTGATCGCCCTGGTTGCCGCAATGTTCGGGAGCGCTTTGACCCTGGCGAGTTTCATTAAGTTCATCCACGCGATATTCCTCGGCCAGGAGGAACGTCCTTCCGAAAAAAAGAAACCCGAAGAGGTATCCGCGCCGATGCGTACGGCGGTGGTTGTGCTGGCGGGGCTTTGCATTGTGCTGGGGGTAGTGCCGAATCTGTTTTTGCGTGAGTTTATCGAGCCCTGGATGTCGCAGCGGGTATTTTTCTTAGGCACCTGGAACAGCGCGGTCAGCTTCGTATTGATATTCACCGGTTTATTGCTCGGCCTGTTATACTGGGCAAGCGGTAAAGACAAGAAAGTCAGGCAGGATGATCTATTTATCGGGGGAGAAGAGCCTGTCTTTGGCCCTAATTTTCCGGCCACCGAGTTCTACCGGACCATCGAGGACCTGCCCCTGATGAAACGCCTTTATCTTTTCCTGAAATCAGAAAGCCTGGATTTATTCAATCTCTTGGGTAGGCTGCTGAGGTCTCTGGCCTATCTCCTTTATATCTTTGTCGACCGGATGCTGAACCTGTTGACCTATCTTTGCGGATACCTGGTTCTGGGGTTTAGCTGGGCTTTCCGCAAGGCGCATACCGGAGTGCTGGATTTTTACCTGGTCTGGGTTTTGTGCGGGCTGCTCTTGGTTATCTTTTTTCTTTTTAGGAGCTATTAATGATAGAAGTCCATGTGATCCTGGTGTTGATGATTATCGGAGCGATAGCGGCTATAGAAATAGAGGATATGCTTTCCAGCGTTATCGCCATGGGGGCGGTGGGTATCGGACTGTCCCTGCAGTTTTTGCTGCTGCGCGCCCCGGACCTGGCAATTACCCAGCTGGTCGTGGAGATCTTGAGTTTGATCATTTTGATCAAGGCCACGGTCGGGGCAAAGATGCCCGAGGAAAAGTTTAAGGCCAGGATAGGGTATTTGATCTTCGCGCTGCTTTTTGCCGCGGCGTTCCTTTTCTTCAGCGAGCAGGCCTTAAGAGAGCTGCCCGGTTTCGGAAGCCCGCTGATGAAGATGGGTTCGGAGTATCTCGCCGAGGGCTTAAAAAAGACCGGGGCGGCAAACATGGTTTCGGCAATCATCCTTGATTTCCGCGGCTACGACACGCTGGGAGAGGCCACGGTACTTTTTACCTCGGTAATCGGGGTGCTGGCAGTTTTAAGAATAATGAGGAAACGCGCATGAAAGAAAGCGGGATGTCTTTGATCGTCAAGCGTATCACCAGGATCACCGTCAGCCTGATTTTTATGTTCGGGGTCTATATCCTGTTGCACGGGCATCTTACCCCCGGAGGGGGATTTGCCGGCGGCGTGATCATCGCCCTTTCCTTTATCCACCTGGTATTGGCCTTCGGTAAAGAAACCGCGTTCAAACGACTGGACCAGGTAGGTGCCTCTATCGCGGAAAGTTTCGGGGGATTGATGTTTCTGGGGATCGCCCTTTTGGGCGTATTTGCCGGGAAGGAGTTCTTCTTGAACGTCCTGCCTAAGGGCACCCCTTTTGACCTGTTCAGTTCAGGTATCATTATCCTTTGTAATATCGCCATTTTTATCAAGGTTGGGGCGGGCCTCTTCGCGATATTTGTCGCCCTGGCGATCATGCGCATACCGGTTGATGATCCGGGGCGGGAGGATGGCCGATGAGCCTGTATATTCTATGTTTTATCCTATTTTTACTGGGGTTCTACTGCCTGCTGGTCAAACAAAACCTGATCAAGAAGATCATCGGGTTCGGGATCATGGAATACGCGATAAACCTGTTCTTCATCCTCCTGGGTTACCGCTGGGAGGGGGAGGCCCCGATATTGGATAAGCATCAGGTAATCGTGAATTTTGTCGATCCTCTGCCTCAGGCCATGATCCTGACGTCGATTGTCATCGGATTGGGAGTTACCGCCTTGATGGTAGCGATAGTCATCAGGATTTACGAGAAACACAAGAGCTTCGATATTAATGAAATACGTAAATTAAGAGGTTAGGATATGGTGGTTTTTTTCGTAGTCATACCTTTGTTGGCGGCCTTTCTCATCCCGCTGGTTTCTAAGATGCGCGAGGGGTCGGCCAGGGTCCTGGCTGTGCTTAGCGGGTCGTTGCTGTTATTACTCTCGATTGCCGGGATCTTTATGATCAAAAACGGTTCGATAGTTTATTCGCTGGGAGGATGGCGCCCGCCTTTTGGCATCTGCATGGTCTTAGACGGCCTAAGCGTCCTTTTCCTTTTGGTAATTAATCTGATCGGTTTTATTGCCTTGCTCTATTCCTGGGATTACATCAAGAGGTATTCTTCGCAAGGCCTGTATTACACCTTATTTTGCCTGATGCTTGCCGGCTTAAACGGAGTAGCGGTCAGCGGCGACTTGTTCAATTTATATGTTTTTCTGGAGATCACCTCGATTGCCAGCTACGCGCTGGTGGCTTTCGGGACCCAGGCGGAAGAACTGGAAGCCGCCTTTAAATATATGGTTTTAGGCAGTGTCGCATCGGCTTTTATCCTGTTGGCGATCGGCATACTTTTCGGCAGTGTTTCCACGCTGAATATGGCGGATATTGCCAGGTCACTGGCCGGTTCCGAATCCCGAAAACTGATCCTTTTTTGCCTGGGGTTATTTACCATGGGTTTTTCCTTAAAGGCCGGCCTGGTGCCTTTTCACACCTGGCTGCCGGATGCCCATCCCGCGGCCCCGGCCCCGGTTTCGGCAATGCTTTCCGGAGTGGTGATCAAGGTTATCGGGATATATGCCTTGATCCGCCTGGTTTTTAATATTTTTATCTTTACCCCGGCAATCTCCCAGATTTTTATCTGGATGGGGATCATCTCCATGAGCGTGGGGGTATTGCTGGCCATCGGGCAGTGGGATTTCAAGCGTTTGCTGGCTTACCACTCGATCAGCCAGATCGGCTATGTTATTTTCGGGATCGGGTTGGGAACACCCTTGGGTATAATCGGAGGGTTGTTTCATCTTTTTAATCATTCGGTGTTCAAGTCGCTGCTTTTTTTGAATGCCGGCAGTCTGGAATACGCCACCGGCACCAGAAAACTCCAGGAGATCAATGGTTCGGGCCGCGCCATGCCTTTTACCAGTGTCAGTTCGCTCGTCGCCTCTTTGTCGATTGCCGGTGTGCCTCCTTTGTGCGGATTCTGGAGCAAGCTGATTATAATCATTGCCGCCTTCCAGGCCGGGAACATCATCGGAGGGATAACCTGCATCCTGGTGGGGATGGTTACGCTGGCCTCTTTCTTAAAAGTCCAGAAATACGCCTTTAGTAAGCAGGCAGGTGATATTGTCTCGAAGATAAAAGAAGTCCCTTTGACGATGGCGGCGGCGATGTCTGTTTTGGCGCTTTTTTGCGTGTTGATCGGGCTGTTTTTCGTCCCCTTCCTGGACCAGTTGATCAGGCCGGCAACCAACGTTTTGCTCGAGGGGGCTAATTACGTTAATTTAATCTTGGGAGGTTAATTCTTTTAATGCGTTATTTGCGTTCCCGGGTGGTTACTTTTTGTATTTCTTATGCCCTCTGGCTGACCCTGTCTTTTAGCGTAGACTGGCAGCACCTTTTGATAGGCCTCTTGGTTTCATTGTTCGCCGCTTTTTTGATGGGGGATATGTTCGCGGAGCAGGCGCACAAATGGTTCAGCCCCAGGCGCTACCTCTGGTTCATGATCTATGTCTTTGTTTTTACCTGGGAGTGTTTTAAGGCCAATCTCGATGTTGCCCGCCGGGTGCTTAATCCCCACCTGCCGATTAACCCGGGGATCGTCAAGGTAAAGACGATCCTGAAGACAGAGAGCGGCCTGACCTTTCTGGCTAATTTTATCACCCTGACCCCCGGGACATTGTCCGTCGATGTCAACAGAGAAGAGGGGGTTTTATATATCCACTGGATTGACGTCAAGACCCAGGATGTGGAAGAGGCGTCGCGGATCATCGTCTCCAAGTTCGAAAGGATCTTAAAAGAGGTGCTGGAATGAAGTTTTTGCGCTGGCTGGCCGGGATGATCTTTCTCCTGGGTTTAATTTTTATTATCTTTGGTTATCTGCGGGTAAACCTGCAGACGAAGCTGATGTTATATCTGTTGATCTGTTTTATGCTTTCACTGGTACGCGTATTCAGGGGGCCCACCCCGGCGGACCGTTCGGTAGCCACGGATATTTTCGGGATCCTGGTGATCGGCTTCTGCGCCATCCTGGCGGTCTATACCGGTAAGGACTGGTATATGGATATTGCCATTGCCTGGGGGCTGCAGAGTTTTATCGGGGTATTGGCGCTGGCGAAGTTTCTTGAGGGGAGGAATTTTGATGACTGATCTTTTATCTTTGATCTTCATCGTAGTGGGAATTACTTTTGACCTTTTTGGTTCGATCGGCCTGATCCGTATGCCGGATATCTATAACCGCCTGCAGGCCTCTACCAAGTGCGTCACCCTGGGAACCTGCGGGATACTTTTCGGCGTGTTCTTGAAGTTTGGCTTTACCGCCGCCGGGGTCAAGGCGCTGGTCTGTATCATATTTTTACTGTTAACCGCTCCGGTTGCCGCTCACGCCCTGGCGCGCGGCGCGCACCGTTCGGGGGTCAGGCCATGCAAAGGATCGGCTTGTGACAAATACGCCGAAGACGATACTTCGGCGGCGACAAAACCGCTAAAGGGTTAAAATTATGCGTTATCCGAAATTAAGGGAACTAAAGGAAGCGATTAGGGCGATCTTCAAGGGGCCCTACACCACCAGTTTCCCCAAAAAACCACATGAGCCATATGAGCGGTTTCGCGGCCGGCCGTATTTCCATGAGGAGGAATGTATCGGTTGTGCCGCCTGCGCGCAGGTCTGTCCGACGGGGGCGATCAAGTTTTCCGATCAGCTGGTGAACAACCGGGCAATCAGAAAGTTTACTATTCATTGGGATGTTTGCATCTTTTGCGGACAATGCCAGGCAAATTGCCTTACCGAAAAGGGGATCGTACTTTCCCGGGAATTTGATTTTGCCACTACCGAAAAAAGAGAAGACCTGAAGCAGGAGATGGAGAAAGAGCTCTTGCTTTGCGAATGCTGCGGCGATCTGATCGTTCCCCCGGACCAATATAGCTGGGTCGCCCAAAAACTGGGGCCGCTTTTATTCTCCAACGCGTCACTGGTCCTCTATTACCTTCGCACGCTGAAACTTGCCTCTCAAGAAAAATACCCCGCCAAAGAAGAAATGGAATTCGTCCGGAGCGACCGGATGAAGGTCCTTTGCCCGCGCTGCAGAAGAGAAGCAGTACTAAAATCATAAAATATGTTTTCTTCGTTAAAGATAAGGAACTTCCGCCTTTACTGGAGCGGGATGTTTATTTCCCTGGTCGGCAGCTGGGTCCAGACAGTGGCCCAGAGCTGGCTGGTTTTTAGCCTGACCAATTCCACTTTTCTTTTGGGATTGGTCGGTTTTTTAAGCACCTTTCCGGTTTTCGCTCTTTCTCTTTTTGGGGGGGTGGCCGCCGACCGCATCGATAAGCGCAAGATCCTTTTAGCCACCCAGGCGGCTTTTATGGTCCTGGCTTTTATGCTGGCGTTTTTGAACCAGACCCGGCTGATCACTCCTTTTCAGATCATGATCATCGCCTCGCTAAACGGAATAGTCATGGCCTTTGACGGGCCTTGCCGGCAATCGGTGATCGTGGAGCTTGTCGGCAGGGAGCATCTCTTAAATGCCATCGCCCTGAATTCCGCGGCATTCAATTCCGCCCGGATCATCGGTCCGGCTTTGGCCGGGATCCTCATCGCGAATATCGGGATGAGCGGGTGTTTTTTCTTAAACGGGGTGAGTTTCCTGGCAGTGATCGTGGCGCTGGTAATGATCAGGAGCAGCGTCGAGAATAAGGGGAAGCGGCAAAATAAACATTTCTTCAGGGAGTTGTGGGAGGGGATAGAATACTTAAAGGATAACCGGGTCCTTTTGATGCTGATCGCGGTAGTCGGCCTGACCAGTTTTTTCGGTATGCCCTACGTGATCATGATGCCGGTTTTTGCCGAAGAGATATTAGGAGTGGGGGCCAAGGGTTTTGGAGTGCTCATGTCTTTTGTCGGGGCCGGGGCATTGATTGCCGCTCTTTCTTTGGCCAGGATGGGGAATTTCAAACATAAAGGCAGGGCGCTCTTGGTTTCGGCGGCGGTATTTTGTTTATCGCTGATGCTCTTTGCCTTATCCAGGATATTCGCCCTCTCCCTAGTGGCGCTGGTATTTGTCGGCTGGTCATCGGTAACGGCGATCAGCATTATTAACACTCTTTTGCAGACGCTGGTTCCCGATCATTTCCGGGGCAGGATCATGAGCGCCTTTATGTTTACCTTTGCCGGGGTAATGCCTTTTGGGAACCTTTTATCCGGCAGCCTGGCGCATATCTGGGGGGCGGCCAACACGTTATTTATCAACGCGGCAATTTGTTTCGTCTTTTTTGTGGTTATTCATTTCGCCTATCCGCAGATCAAGCGACTTTAAGCGGCGATGGTTATGAGGGTGAAGTTGAATGTCCCCTTGTTACGAGGGACGAAAGACGAAGGACGAGGGAAGATAAAAGTCACAGGTCACAGGTCACATAGATTCGGGACCAAGGACCATGGACCAAGAACCAAGAACGACGTTAGTCTCGTTCGGCGTTCTGCGTTCTGCGTTCGGCGTACGCCGTTCGATGAACGCAGAACGCCGAACGCTCATAGATTTTATTTGATTTTTCCGCAGGAAGGAATACAATAAAAACAGAGATGAGAGGAGGTGAAAAAACATGAAGAAATACGTCTTTATCGCCCTGGCGATCATGCTGGGAACTTATTTTCTGGGATGCGGCAAGAAACAGCAGCCATTGGAAGAGATGCAGGAGCCGATGTCTATAGAGTCTTTGGGCACTCTAAGCACAGAGACAAAAACAGATTCGGAAGTTAAAGTTGTAGAAAGCAAGGCGTCCTCAGTGGATGTTTTGGCCGGGTCAAAGCTGGAGCCTTTACCGCCCTCCGGTCCTTATAAGCCGAGCGCGACCGAGATCCAAACTGCCCTGAAAAACGCCGGATTTTACAGCGGCGCGGTGGACGGCAAGATTGGGCCGATGACCAAAAAGGCAATCGAAGAATTCCAAAAGATGAAAAACCTGCAGGTTGACGGTAAGGTAGGCCCGAAAACCTGGGAGGTGCTGGAGCAGTATCTGGCAAAACCGCAGGTACCGTAAGCATTTTTGACAAAAAGCGATTGGCTTGAAAAAGCGCTTCGAGTGTAGTATACTTTAATTGCCGATAAAGGTAAACCTCTGCCACAAAGCGTGGCGGATCCGCCAGAGGAGTACGGCGGACGCCGAAAGGCGGGGGCGCAAAGCCACAGACCTAAGTTGCCGCGCAAAGCCGTGCCCGGGAAAGAGCCGGGGTGAGTTAGGCAGGCGTCGGTAATAGGGTAGTTTGGGCTGCCGAAAGTGTTTACAGCTGCATGGCGTAAACCTTTATCGGCACTTTTTAATTGAGCGCATAAGTTACGCAGTGTCAGAGATATAACTTATATCCGCAAACTTATCCCTGCCTTACGAGCAGATTTCGGGAGAAATCCGCGAGTAATTAAGGCAGGGATTTTTGTAATCTGGCCCATTAAAATTTCTATTCAATTTCTTTCCAGCCTGCTATAATACATACCATGATCAATTTTCCTAAGGATTTCCTCTGGGGGGCGTCCACTTCCGCTTATCAGGTTGAAGGCCAAAACAGTAATTGCGATTGGTGGAGATGGGAAAAGAAAGCGGGTCTGAAGGACCTTTCCGGCGATGCCTGCCGGCACTACGATCTATTCGATCAGGATTTCGCGCTTGCCCGGAAACTTAACCATAATGCCCACCGTTTATCCATCGAATGGAGCCGTATCGAACCCGGAAAAGGCGAATTCAGCTCACAAGAGATCTCCCATTATATTGAGGTAATCGATTCCCTGCACAGGAACGCTCTGGAGCCCCTGGTCACCCTGCATCATTTTACTAATCCTTTATGGTTTGCCGATTCCGGGGCCTGGCTGGAAAAAAGCGGAGTTGATTGTTTCCTGGAATACGTGCGCCGCACGGTCGAAGCGCTGGCAGACAAGGTAAGATACTGGATCACCATCAATGAGCCGCTGGTTTACGTCTATCATGCTTATCTATTGGGCGTCTGGCCGCCTCAGGAAAGTTCCTTACGTTTGTCCCTGCGGGTAGTTGAGCGTCTGCTTGCGGCGCATATCGGCGCCCATCGGATCATTCGCGAGATCTACCGTAAAAAAAATCTTCCTTTCCCCCTGATCGGCATCGCCAAGAATATGCAGGCATTTGAACCCTGCGACAGGGGCCTGCGCACCAGGCTGGGCCTTTTCTTAAGGGAAAAATATTACAACTATTATTTTCTCGACCGGCTGGCCAAAGCGCGGGCCATGGATTTTATCGGCTTGAACTATTATACGCGCAGCCTGATCGAGGTCACAAGTTGGAGGCCTTGGGACCTGTTTACTCAGGTCTGCACAAAGGGGCTGGGGCAGGTAGAAAAGAATTCCTTGGGATGGGATATCTACCCGCAAGGCCTCTATAGATTATTGGTGGGCTTAAAAAAATACAAGCTTCCGGTGGTGATTACCGAGAACGGGATCTGCACCCAGGATGATCAGTTGCGTTGGAGGTTCATCAGGGACCACCTTAAGGAGGTATCGCGGGCAATCGCTTCCGGCGCGGATGTCAGGGGGTATCTCTATTGGTCTTTATTGGATAATTTCGAATGGGACAAGGGTTTTGCCCCGCGTTTCGGTATGGTCGATATGGATTACGCCACTTTTCAGAGAAAACCGCGGCCGAGCGCGGAAAAATTCGCCGCGGTCTGTAAATCCGGAACCTTGGAATAAATGGAACTATTGGATAAAAACCTGATCATAGAAGAAATCCCCCTTTTTGCCGATCTCTTGGTGCGGGAGCGCCGGCTGATCCGGGAAAGATCGGAAATCTTAGAATATAAAAAGGGAGAGGTAGTTTACCTTGAAGGGTCGGCTGCCGACGCCTTTTATTGCGTGATCCTCGGCCGGATAGTGATCTATACCCGGG
>JAQUQA010000006.1:15754-20318 GCA_028716305.1 Candidatus Omnitrophota bacterium
CCCTGTATTTTCAAGATCCTGAACCAGTCCGACCTGATCCATATCCTGACCAGCCCGGAACAGGTAGACCTGCGCCGCACCCATAATCTGGTAACCCACCTGAAAAAAGAATTTGATTTTCCGGAAAGCAAGATCAAGGTCATCATCAATGAATATAAGCGGGCAAAACTCGATCACAACGAGCAGACCCAGTTGCTGGAGGGGGGGATTTTTGCCACCTTGCCCAGGATAGAGCTTGGTGAAGAGGAACAGCAGGTCATTAAAAAGCCGGATTCCGAATACGCCAAGGCAATCAGGCGCATCAGCCGGCAGGTCAGTGATTCATTTGTCGGGCTGGCCCTGGGGGTGGGGGTAGGTTACGGTTTCTGCCATATCGGGGTGTTAAAGGTCATCGAAGAAGAGAAGATTCCCATCGACGTAATTTCCGGAGCGAGTATCGGGGCGTTGATCGCCAGCCTTTGGGCAACCGGCCGTTCGGCAGACCAGATTCTGGAGATCACCCAGGAATTCCGTCAGCCGAATTATATCTGGAGCCTGATAGATTTTACCTTTCCTACCCTGGGATTTATCAAGGGGAACAAGCTTTATAAATTCCTTAAAAAATATTTCGGCAACAGGACTTTTTATGACATCCGCCTGCCTTTAAAGATCATTGCCAGCGATGTGCAGAAGAAAGAATCACGGGTGTTCGATAAAGGCCCGCTGGTGGACGCGATCATGGCCAGCTGTTCCATGCCGGGGGTTTTCCGCCCTTTTCATTTCAGGGAGGGCCTGTTGCTCGACGGCGGGATCATCAATCCCTTGCCGACTGAGGTCTTGTTCAAGATGGGGGTAAGGAAAATCATTGCCGTGAACGTTACGCCATCGCGGGAGGACATCCTGAACCAGTATTCGCGGATAAAAGAACAGCTTTCGGTCACCTATACGGCGGTAAAAAAGCGGGAGTGGTTCAGCCTGAAAAAATACCTGAAGGAAAAACTAAAGACCAATATCCTGGATATCATCTTCAGCAGTATAGAAGTGATGCAGTCGGAGATGGTACAGCGGGAGGCGCAGTTGGCGGATATAGTTCTGCACCCGGATACCAGCGGCATGCACTGGCTGGAACTGCACCGTTCTAAAGAGTTTGCCCAAAAAGGAGAAGAGGAGACGCGCCGGAACCTGGCGCGGATCTGGGCAGTCATAAATGAGTAGAAGGCTTTAAGTTTCGTACCGCGTACGGCGTACCGCGTACCGCGTAAAATCAAAAAGCATTTTTTTACGCAATACGCAATACGCACGGCGCAACACGAATCAGCATTTAATCATACAAGGAGGAATAAAATGATATCTAAGAGAACCTACGGCTTTATCTTTGCGGTATTATTGCTCTTGACCATTTCCGGATGCGCGGCGACAAAGAAGGGGGCCGATTGTTTAAAAGAAG
This sequence comes from Candidatus Omnitrophota bacterium, assembly GCA_028716305.1. GTDB lineage: Bacteria > Omnitrophota > Gorgyraeia > Gygaellales > Profunditerraquicolaceae > JAQUQA01. Next base: position 17,181 of record JAQUQA010000006.1, read on the forward strand.
GGGCCAGGGGCTTATGGGGGACTTCGACCAAGGTCCTGGAAGAGGGGCGCAGCGATGCGATCAGCGAGGAGATCAACCATGGCCTGGAGGTCTGTTATGACAGCTCGCTGGAAGTTTTAAAGAAAATAGGCGCCTATGTTTATGCCAAGGACAAGGCAAAAGGCATGATCGCGATCTATGTCTCCAATGAAGATACCACTCCGGTGGGGATATTTTTTACCCAGCTTGATTCAGGGGCAACCCGGATTGAGGTTACTTCCCCCAGCGATTACGCCAAAGAGACCATTGCCACCAAGCTTTTTACCCGGTTGTTTATGCTGCTGAACCCGGTGGTGCCGCAGGGAGTAGTTTTCGAAAAGGACCCTGATGCTTGAGCATCTAAAAAGCCACCTGCAGGGCAAGGTTGTGCTCCTGGGGATCGGTAACACCTTAAGGAGCGATGACGGGGCGGGATCGCTTTTGGCCTGCCGGCTGAAAGACAAGGTGCCCTATATTGTTTATGACGCCGGCGCCAACCCGGAAAACTATCTGGGTAAGATCATTAAGGACAACCCGGACAATATCATCATCGTTGACGCGGCTGATTTCGCGGGGAAACCCGGAGAGATCCGGCTTCTGGAAGGCCAGGAGCTGAAAACCAGCAACCTGTTTTCTACGCACAATGCCTCGATCAGCCTGACCATAAATTACTTGCAAAGCTCTATCGGCGCGGATATAATTATTTTGATTATTCAGCCGAAATCGACGGTCTTTGGGGATTCTTTGAGTTCCCAGGTCGATAATGCCGTTAAAACGCTCGCGGAGTGGTTTTTGGGATAAAAACCTAAGGCATGCGCTATGCTGCAGAAGAAAAAATCCAGGGACAGCTGGGGATCGCGCCTGGGGATCATCATGGCCGTGGCGGGATCCGCCATCGGCCTGGGTAATTTTTTACGCTTTCCGGCGAAGGCCGCCTCAAACGGGGGCGGCGCGTTTATGATCCCCTATTTTATTTCTTTTCTGCTCCTGGGCCTGCCTTTGATGTGGATCGAATGGACCCTGGGCCGTTACGGCGGAGGTTTTGAACACGGGACAGCCCCCGGAATATTCCACAGCCTCTGGCGCAAAAATCGTTTTATCAAATATTTCGGGGTGATCGGTATCTTCGGCCCCCTGGTGATCTTTATCTATTACAGCTACATCGAATCCTGGACCCTGGCCTACAGCGTTTTCTCCCTGTTGGGCAAATACCGCGGGATCACCGACCAGGCGACGATGCAGAGTTTCCTGGGCGCTTTTCAGGGGCTGGAGCAAAATCAGTATTTCAGCAGCATCAAGCCCGCTTATTTTTTCTTTCTGGTAACCTTTATCCTGAATATCACGGTGATCTATTACGGGATCAAAGGGGGGATAGAGCGGCTCTGCAAATTTGCCTTACCGCTATTGCTGTTCTTTGGAGTGATCCTTTTGCTGCGGGTTTGTACCCTGGGGGCACCGGATTTGGCCAAACCCGATTGGAACGTGGCCAATGGTTTCGGATTTCTATGGAACCCGGATTTTTCGGCGCTCAAGTCGGCGCGGGTATGGCTGGAGGCCGCCGGCCAGATTTTCTTTACCTTAAGCGTGGGGATCGGGGTGATCCTGACCTATGCCAGTTATCTTTCCAAGGCCGATGATGTCGTGCTTTCCGGGTTGACCGCCTCCAGCACCAATGAATTCTCCGAGGTGATCCTCGGGGCAAGCATTATTATCCCGGCGGCCTTTGTCTTTTTCGGGCCGCAGCAGATCCAGTCTATTGCCAAGTCAGGGGTTTTTAACCTGGGGTTTGTGACTATGCCGCTGATCATGAACCACTTGCCTTTTTCCGTGGTCTTCGGCTTTCTCTGGTTTTTTCTTTTGTTCCTTGCCGGGGTCACTTCTTCGGTTTCCCTGGCGCAGCCGGCAGTGGCCTTCCTGGAAGATGAGTTCGATATCACCCGCAAGCGGGCAGTGACGATTTTCGGGATCGTGGCCTTTGTCCTTTGCCAGCCGGCGATTTTTTTGCTCGGCCGCGGGGTGGTGGATGAATTGGATTTTTGGGGCGGGACATTCTTTTTGGTGATCTTTGCTACTATCGAAACGATCCTTTTTGCCTGGGTTTTCGGCATGGAAGAGGCCTGGGAGGAGATCCATAAGGGCGCCCAGCTGCGCGTCCCCGGGATCTATAAATTCATCATCAAATACGTTACCCCGGTCTTCTTATTCTTTATCCTGGGGATGTGGTTTTGGCAGGAATGGCTGCCGATTATCTTTTTGAAAAATGTCCCGGAGGCAAACCGGCCTTATGTTTTGGCCACCCGAATAGGGCTGATCGTAATTTTTCTTGTTTTAGCCGTCCTGGTAAAGATCGCCTGGCGCAGAAAACGTTCTGCGTCCGGAAATACCCATGAAAGGGGAAAGCATGTTCAGGTATAATCTTGTAGCGAACTTTCTGACTACCTTGAGTTTAGCCGGGGGATTTATCTCGATCATTTTTTCTCTGGAGGCGCATTTTACTTTTGCCAGCTGGGCGTTGATATTTTCGGTGATTTTTGACGGGTTGGACGGGCAGGTGGCCAGGAGGAACCCCCGGCCGTCGCAATTCGGCAAGGAGCTTGATTCGCTGGTGGATGTGATCTCTTTTGGGGTGGCCCCGGCGATCCTGGGGTATGCCTTTGTTTACCGGGAGTTCCATTTATGGGCGACCCTGGCGCTTTTTATCTATTTATTTTGCAGCGTTTTTAGACTGGCCAAATATAACGTTACCCCCGGAGAGGAGCTGGTAAATTATTTTATCGGTTTGCCGACCACAGCCAGCGCCGGGGTGTTGGTTTCCTTTATCCTGATCTACCGCAGGTATACGCAGCTGCCGCCTCACCGGATGTTCTTTGTCTTAGTGCTGGTGTTGGCCTTTTTGATGGTTTCAAAGGTGAAATACCTTAATCTGGAATGCGTCAGGCAGTTAGCTACCCGTTCTACCAAGGCGGTCCTGGTGGCCCTGCTGATCGTTTCCCTGGTTTTGATGGTTTTTTACCTGTTTACCTCGGTGCTCTTGCCGGAATTGGCGATTTTTACGCTTTTTGCAATCTACTTGCTATTTGCGCCTTTTATGGTAAAATTGTATAAATTTGAAAAGTGTTA
>JAQUQA010000007.1:0-1777 GCA_028716305.1 Candidatus Omnitrophota bacterium
GATTTTGACGGCATCTTTTCGCCGCTCAAGGCGATCGCCATGATCTGGTTGATCTTGGCCGGATTCAGGATAAAGGCGATCGACGAATCGGAGCTGTCCGCCAGGCCGAGCAATTCCTGCGCGTCATGGTTGAAAATGATATTTTTTTTGTCTTCGATATCCATGTCCAGGATCTTCTTTAGGATCAGGTAATTAAAGACCGAGACATCCAAAAGGCGGTATTCCTTCTGCCTGTCCTGAATGACCTTATCCAGGATCCTGATGTTCTTCAGCCGCAAAAGGTAAAATCTGCGGCAATGATACATGCCGATCACATGCTCCGTATTACCGGCCTTCTGCAGCAGAAAAAAGAATTTCGTTTTATCCTTGATCTCTTCCAGGTCAAAATATTCCTGAAGGGAATTTTTCAGTTTTTCGATATCCGGGGCCGTGGGAAAATTAATCAAACGGTGGATCGGCAGTACTGTCAGGTCGGGGACCCGCGTGTTGGTAAAATAACAGAGGATATAATTAAAACTTTCATCTCCGGTGATACTCCCGAGTTTTTTACGCATCTCCTCCCGGAAATTACAGGCGACCTCGTAGCGATGGTGCCCATCGGCAATAAAGATGTTTTCATCGGATATCTTTTCCTGGATCTTGCGGACCATCTCCTGGGAATCTATCCTCCAAAGCCTGTGCGTTACATTTTGCTGGTCGGTCAATTCAATAAAAGGCCGGTTTCCTTCGCCGCAATGCTGCTGCAGGCCGCTTATGATCCGGTGCTTATCCCCAAAGACCGCGAAGATCGGGCTTAAATTTGCCTTGACCTTACGGATCAGCCGCAGGCGGTCCTCTTTGGGTTCCAGGCGGGTATGCTCATGGCCGAAAACCCGGGAATTGTCATCTTCCAGGCGCAATAACCCGATAAAGCCGTAACGATTCCTTTTTTCACCTTTGATATAGTATTGCTGGCTGTAAAAATAAAAAGCAGGCGCGCTATCTGAAATCAGCACCTGCTCTTTAAACCAATTATTGAAACGCTCCGCGGCTATTTTGTATTTATCTTCACCGGTAGCATCCCTGGTCAAAAGGACGCGGATAAAATTATGCGGATCAAGATTGTGGTAATATTCCTGCTCATTGGGAGAGATCACGTCGTAAGGCGGACAGACGACTTCCCGGATATGTTTGATCTTTTCCTGATTGTAGATAACCGCTTTAAAAGGCGCGACTTTGGTCATTAATCACTTTAACCCTTCTCTTCCTTAAGGACCCCGCGGAGCTCATTTTCTCACCATGCTGCGCGCAGATACAATTATGCCCCCCAATAACCCCCCTGTCCCGTCAACCAAAACATCCATCGCCGAACACTCTCTGCCGGGAACAAATAACTGATGCAATTCATCAATTATACCGTATAGCAGGCAAAAAACCACAGTGAAAATTATCAATCCCGGGAATTCCCTGAATTGATAAGTTTCTTTTGCCGCGCGGCTAAACAAATAACCCAGCAATAAATAAGCCAGCAGATGAAAAACAATATCCTGATGAATGAACAGCTCGGGCAGGTCCCGGCCCGGTAATGACGAAGAATAAAATATCAGGGACATCCAGAGCACTACAGGAAGCCAAAGATTTAACCGGCCGGCAGCGCGCACAGAAACTAACTTCCCGATGACGGACAAGAGCCGCATCCGCCGCCCGGCTTGGCATGCGGACAACTTCCCCCTTGCGGTTTGCCGTTCTTGGGATAATCTGTGGCGTAAAAACCCGACCCTTTAAAAATTATTCCCGC
>JAQUQA010000007.1:1877-4878 GCA_028716305.1 Candidatus Omnitrophota bacterium
TCATCGCCAATGCCTCTGCCGTGCAGATCAACGATCCCTTTTTCCTTCAGCCGAAAGACCTTTCCGGGCTGTGTTCCGGCGGGAATTTTCATAGTCACCTTACCGGTTAAAGTCTGAATTTCGATTTCGCCGCCCAATATCGCCTTGGAAAGACTTGTATCGACCTCGGTAAGGATGTCCCGGCCATGCCGTTGAAAAATCGGGTGCGGCTGGACCTCAATAACCACGTATAAATCACCCCTGCCGGCGGTTCCCGCTTCCCCTTCTCCGCGGACCCTTAAATTAGAGCCGCTGTCCACCCCCGCGGGTATTTTTACCCTGATCTTACGGGTTAACTTAACCCTTCCTTCTCCATGGCACTCATTACAAGGGGCTTGAATGATCGACCCCTCACCGTGGCAGCGCGGACAGGTTTGGGCAACCTGAAAAAAACCATTGGAGGCTACGGTCCGGCCCGCGCCGCGGCACTGCGGACAAGTGGCCTTTTTCGTCCCCGGCTTGGCCCCTGTACCCGAACAGGTCGCGCAAGGTTCATAGCGCGGCAGATTGATCGTCTTTTCAATACCCGAGGCAGCTTCTTCCAGGGAGATATTTACCGAAACCTCCAGGTCCCGGCCCCGGCGTTGCCGGCTGCCGTGACGCGAATGCGAACCAAAGATATCAAATCCCAGATCGCTGAAGATCTCATCAAACAAACCGCTGCCCACACCGTAATCACCCATCCCCTGAAAAACACTGTTAAAGTCCGCGCCTTTAAAGATATCCTCGTAGGCGTATTTTTGATCGATGCCGGCATGGCCGTATTGATCGTAAAGCGCCCGCTTCTGGGAATCAGAAAGGACCGCGTAGGCCTCGGAAATATCCTTAAACTTTTCCTCCGCCTCTTTTTTTTGCTCATGGGGCACCCGGTCGGGATGAAAACGCAAAGCCATCTCCCGATACGCCTTTTTGATCTCATCAAGAGAGGCGCTCTTTTTTACCCCCAGGACTTCATAGTAGTCACGTTTAGTGCTCATCATAGTGTCGTGCGTATTACGTCGGGCGTCGTGCGTTTTCGCAATACGCAATACGCACGACGCAATACGTGATATTTACTTCTTATCATCCTCTTCTTTATATTCAGCGTCGATAATATCTTCGCCTTTTTTCCCCTGTTGCGGCTCTTCTTGAGCCTGCTCTTGTGCCTGACCCTGGCCTCCAGCGGACTGCTGGCCGCCCTGCCCGGCCTGCTGCTGTTTGGCCGACTGTTTGTAAATTTCTTCGGCAAGCTTATGCGACGCCTTGGTCAGGTCCTCCATGCCCTTTTTGATCCGCTCGATATTGCGGTCCTTGATCGCTGTCTTCAGGTCATTGGCCTTGGCTTCGATATCGGCGCGTTCCGCCTGGCTGACCTTATCGCCAAAATCCTTGAGCGATTTTTCCGTGGCATAGACCAGTGTGTCTGCCTGGTTGATCGTTTCGATCTCCTCTTTTTTCTTGGCATCTTCAGAGGCAAACTGCTCCGCGTCCTTAACCATCTTCTCTATTTCTTCTTTGGAGAGTTTCTTGGGCGCGGTAATCCGGATGGATTGTTCCTTTCCGGTGCCCAGGTCCTTTGCCGAAACATGCACGATACCATTGGCATCGATATCAAAGGCAACCTCGATCTGCGGCACTCCGCGCGGCGCCGGAGGTATACCCACCAGGTCAAACCTGCCCAGCTCGACATTATCATCGGCCATCTGCCGCTCGCCCTGTAAAACGCGGATAGTCACCGCGGTCTGGTTATCTCCGGCGGTAGAAAAAGTCTGGGCCTTTCTGGTCGGGATAGTAGTGTTCCTTTCGATCAACTTTGTGTTTACCCCGCCGAGGGTTTCGATCCCCAGCGACAGCGGAGTAACGTCCAGCAAGAGCACGTCCTTAACATCGCCTTTGATGATCGCCGCCTGGATCGCCGCCCCCAGGGCCACGCACTCCATCGGATCAACTCCGCGCTCGATCTTTTTTCCGACAAAATCTTCCACAAACTTTTGCACGATCGGCATGCGCGTGGGCCCCCCGACCATAATGATCCGGTCGATATCCGCAGATTTCAGTTTCGCGTCGCTTAATGCCTGCTCCAGGGGATGGCGGCATTTATCGATAACCGGCCTGATCAGGTCTTCGAGTTTTGCCCGAGTGATGCTCATGGTTAAATGCTTCGGGCCGGAGGCATCGGCAGTAATAAAAGGAAGGTTGATATCCGTGGTCACCGTGGAAGAAAGCTCGACCTTTGCCTTTTCTGCCGCTTCGCGCAGCCTCTGCGTCGCCATCTTGTCATTACGCAGGTCAATACCGCTTTCCCTCTTGAACTGTTCCGTAATATAATCAATGAGCAGGTTGTCCATATCCGTACCGCCCAGCTGCGTATCTCCGGAGGTGGATTTGACTTCGAATACTCCTTGCGCCATCTCCATGATGGTTACGTCAAGCGTTCCGCCGCCCAGATCAAAAACCATGATCTTCTGTTCCTTCTGCGATTTTTCCAGGCCATAGGCCAGGCAGGCCGCGGTAGGTTCATTAATGATCCTTAATACCTTCAAACCGGCGATCTCACCGGCATCCTTGGTGGCCGTCCTTTGATTGTCGTCAAAATACGCCGGACAGGTAATAACCACTTCCTCGACCTTGTCCCCCAGATAGGCCTCGGCATCCTGCTTGATCTTTTGCAGAATAAAGGCCGAGATCTGCTGCGGCGTATATTCATTGCCGCGCACCTTGAATACAAAATCCGTCCCCATCTTGCGCTTGGCAGCGTGGATCGTCCCTTCAGGATTGATCGCCGCCTGGCGCCTTGCCGGTTCTCCTACCAGGCGCTGGTCGTCTTTGGTAAAGGCGACAAAAGAAGGAAATGCCTTTCCCGAGGCAACCCCGGCACCTTCTGCCGAAGGAATGATTACCGGCCTGCCGCCTTCCATCACCGCAGCCGCCGAATTAGACGTCCCCAGGTCAATACCGATAACTTTAGCCATTTCGCACCTCC
>JAQUQA010000007.1:4978-17170 GCA_028716305.1 Candidatus Omnitrophota bacterium
ACTTCACGCTTTCTTCGCTACTTTAACCTTCGCCGTTCTGATCACCCGGTCATTAAGCAAGTATCCTTTTTGCAGTTCTTCGATAATCGTGTTTTCCGGAAGATTCTCTTCCGGAGCCTGCATCAATGCCTCGTGGAAATTCGGGTCAAAAAGCTTACCCTTGGCGTCAATAGGTTTTACCCCGTAATCTTTCAGCAGTTCATAGAAATGCGCCAGGATCATCTCCACCCCTTTTAAAAATGCCTGGAGGTCCTGGTGTTTTTCCTGCGCCAGCTCAACGGTGCGCTCCAGGTCATCGAGGACGGTCAACAACTCCGCGATGATCCCCTCATTGGCGAACCTGACGAAATCCTGCTTCTCTTTTTCCAGGCGCTTACGCAGGTTCTCCATCTCTGCCTGGGACCTGAGCATCTTATCCCAGCACTCCTGCGCTTTTTTTGCCTCTTCCTTAAGCTTGAGGTATTCAGACTCCTTAAGGATTACCGTCTTTTCTTCGCCGTTTTCCCGGGCCGGCGGTTCATGTTTTTGCTCTTCATGGTTGTTCTTTTTACATTCCATGGCAACCTCTTTAAAATTTCTCCAGCGCGGACGTCAAGACCCCGGAAATATACTCCAATGTCGGGATAGTCCGGTCATACTGCATCCGCTTGGGCCCGAGGACCGCGACCTTTCCAAAAGGGCGGTCTTTAAGATGGTAACTGGAAACGACCAGCGAACAGCTTTCCATCCCCGGGCAACCCAGTTCTTCCCCGATATAAACTTTTATTTTTCCGGATGAATCCCGGTTGATCACATCCAGCAGGCGCTCTTTTTCCTCGATCATCTTGATGATGATCCTGATCTTGTCAAAATCCTGGAATTCCGGCTGTTCCAGGATAAAGCTGATCCCTTTATAGAAAATACGTTCGTGGCTTTCCAGAAAAGAAACGATGCCGGTATAATGGGTGATCGCCGAGACTACTTCCGAAGTCAGCTCCAGGAGATCGTCCATTTTACTGATCTTGCTCTTATATTCGTAAACAATCCGCTCTTTTTCGTTGTCCAGAAGTTCCATCTGCGAAAGCAGGAAATCTACGTAGTAACGGTACCCTTTACTGGTAGGGATCCTGCCTCCGGAGGTATACGGATGCGTAAGATACCCCGCCTCTTCGAGTTCGCTGAAAATATTCCTGATGGTGGCAGAACTTAACTCGAAAGACCTGGCAATTGTTTCCGAAGAAACCGGTTCGGCGTATTTAATGTAGTGGTTTATGGTTGCCGCCAGCACCGCGCTTCTTCTTGTATTATGATCGACGTTTTTTACCATCCATTTACTCCTTATTTAGCACTTTCAGGCCAAGAATGCTAAAAAGTAATTTTAACATATTTTCTTTTTTTGTCAACTTATTCATCCGTAATAACTTTAGCCTCATCGGCAGCCTTTTCTTTCCCAAAACGGGCCGGCCGGAGAGAATTTGCCATGCTGAAGACAACCTTGCCGGTTGAGGCATCGAAATCCGCGCTGATTTGCCCCCCGGATTTTAACTCTCCATCCAGCAGCTTAAGGGCCAGAGGATCCTGTAAATTTTTCTGGATCGTCCTCTTTAGCGGCCTGGCGCCGAAATTACTGTCAAACCCCTTCTCGCAAAGATGATCTTTTAATCTCCTGCTTAAGGAAAATTTTATCCCCAGCTCCCGGAGTTTGCGGTAAAGCGGTTCCAGCTCGATCTCCAGGATCAGCTCGATATCCTCTTTGGCCAGGGGGTTAAATACGATAATATCGTCAATCCGGTTGAGAAATTCCGGACGGAAATTCCGCTTTACCTCGGCAAGCAGCTGCTCCCTGACCCCCTTGAATTGCGTTTCTTCTTCCTTGTGGGTCTTAAAACCTAAAGAAGACCCGTGTTTCTGGATCAGCTCCGCGCCGATATTCGAAGTCATGATAATCACCGTGTTCTTGAAATTAACGGTCCGGCCCTGCCCATCGGTGAGCCTGCCGTCATCCATGACCTGCAAAAGCAGGTTAAAGACATCCGGATGGGCCTTCTCGATCTCATCCAGCAGGATCACCGAGTAGGGACGGCGCCTGACCTTTTCCGTCAGCTGTCCGCCCTCTTCATAGCCCACGTATCCCGGAGGGGCGCCGATCAGACGGGAAACGCTGAATTTCTCCATATACTCCGACATATCGATCCTGACCAGGGCCTGCTCGTCATCAAAGAGAAACCAGGCCAGGGTCTTGGCCAGCTTGGTTTTCCCCACTCCGGTGGGCCCCAAGAATATAAATGAACCCATCGGCTTATTCTCGTCGGAAAGGCCGGAACGGGAACGGCGGATACAACCGGCAATGGCCTTGATCGCTTCATCCTGGCCCACGACCTTCAGGGCAAGGCGCTCTTCCATCTTAACCAGTTTCTCGGTATCCGCCTCCATCAGCTTTGTCAAAGGGATACCCGTCCATTCCGCGACTACTACCGCGATATCCTCATCGCCTACCTCCTGACGCAGCATCGCGGAACTCTTCTGCAGATTATTCAATTCCTGATTATACCTCTCCAACTCCTTACCCAGCTCCACTATCCTGCCGTACTTTATTTCAGCGGCCCGGTCCAGGTCGCCGACTTTTTCCGCCGAGTGGGCCTGGTTCTTCAATTCTTCTTCTTTTTCCTTCAATTCTTTTATCCTGACGATGATCGCCTTCTCTTTTTCCCAATGGTTCTTCTTACCTTCCACCTCTTTTTTCAACGCCTGCAGGTCATCCTCTATTTTTTTAAGCCGGGTGAGGGATACTTTATCCTTCTCTTTCTTGAGCGCCTGGCGCTCGATCTCCAGCTGGATGACCTTGCGATTCGTGTTATCGATCTCTACGGGCATGCTGTCGATTTCGATACGCAGGCGCGATGCCGCCTCATCGACTAAGTCAACCGCCTTATCCGGCAGATGCCGGTCGGAAATATAGCGGCTGGATAAAGTAGCCGCCGCCACCAGCGCGGAATCTTTGATCCGCACGCCATGATGGATCTCGTATTTTTCCTTAAGCCCCCTTAAAATCGCGATCGTGTCTTCCGTAGACGGCTCATCGACGAAAACACTCTGGAACCTGCGTTCCAGGGCGCTGTCTTTTTCGATATACCTGCGGTATTCATCCAAAGTAGTTGCCCCGATACAGCGCAATTGGCCGCGGGCAAGCATGGGCTTGAGCATATTCGAGGCGTCAATCGCGCCTTCCGCGGCGCCTGCCCCGACTATCGTATGCAGCTCATCGATAAAGAGAATGATCTGCCCGTTTTTTCCCTGGATCTCGCGCAGGACCGCCTTAAGCCGGTTCTCGAACTCTCCGCGGAACTTTGTCCCGGCCACCAGGCTGCCCATATCCAGGGCAACCAGCTTTTTATTTTTTAGGCCATCCGGAACGTCGTTGGAAACGATCCTCTGCGCCAGGCCTTCGACGATCGCGGTCTTGCCGACTCCCGCCTCTCCGATCAACACCGGATTATTTTTCGTCCTGCGGGAGAGTACCTGCATCAGCCTGCGGATCTCCTTGTCCCTGCCGATTACCGGATCAAGCTTGTTCCTCTGCGCCAGCTCGGTAATATCCTGCCCGTATTTCTGCAGGGCATTGAATTTTTCCTCCGGCTCCTGGTCGGTAATCCTGTGGCTGCCGCGTAACTGGCTGAGCGCGGACAACACCGCTTCCCTATCGATGCGGCGCTTTTTAAAATCTTTCGTCACTGCCGATTCATGGTCGGATAGGAGCGCCAGTAAAACGTGTTCCGCGGAAACATATTCATCTTTTAAGGCGGCCGCTTCCTTTTCTGCGCCGCGCAAAATCCGATTCATCCGGGAAGAAAAATAAGCCTGGGTATTTCCTCCGGCGACGGAAGGAAACCTCTTTAACTCTTCCTCTATCAGCTTGATCAATTCAAAGCTGGGAACGGCTAATTTATCCAAAAGCGAAACAATAATGCTTTCCTCCTGGCGCAGCAACGCGTAAATCAGATGCTCCGGTTCGATCTGCTGCTGCCCGGATTCCGCGGCAAAACTAACCGCGTCCTGCAACGCCTCCTGTAATTTAGTGGTAAATTTATCCAGCCTCACTTTATTTTTCCCCTTTCTCGGTTTTCTGTTGTTCTTTTAACAGGCAAACCTTCAGTTCATTTCCCCGGCAAAAGCCAAACCCGCTGGCAAACAACTGCGCAAACTGCGCGTAAATTAATGAATAGATATCATTGGCCATTTACCCCTCCTCTCCTTAAATTAGCAGTCTCAAGCTAAGAGTGCTAATGAGAAAACAAAAAAATTTTACTCTTTTTCCCCTGACTCTAAAATAATCTTGATTCCATGGATATTCACTCTTTTTTCTTCCATCAGGTAATGCACATACTCCAGCCTCCTGATATCCTTCAAAGAATAAAGCCGGCTTTTCCTGCCTATCCTTTTCGGGCAAACCACCCCTACCTTGTCCAGTTGACGCAAGGTCCAAACCGGAAGATCCACCAGCCTGCTGACCACGCTGATGACATATACCGGCTCATCCGGGCTGATATGAATATCAAATAGAGGCATTACTTCCCCCTTTTCTTCTTCAGCTCCTTTACCCAAAAGAACTATAACACATAATAATTATCTTGTCAAGTATTTCTAATAAAAATAATTAGATATTCTAATAGTTAACCATTTCTTAAAATTATCCTTTCGTAACTGACTGATTATACATAACTTATATAGTAAACGTTTTCGCTTTTACTTTGACAAAAGTTCTCTATAAAGCGCCTCGATCTCGGAAACATGCTTATCGATGTCGAGTAGCCGCCTCGCCCATTCAAACCAGTTTGATCGACTTCTTAATTCATTAATCGAGGGCAAAAAAACTGGATCATCAACCTGTCACCCTATAATTGAATCTTCTGCGTAATGCACCGGCTAATTTAGGCCCGATTAAAAGTTTCGCAACAACAAAATAAAACTCTATCCTAAATATAACCGGGGGGTAAATAATTACCGACAGACACAAGCTTTTTACCGCTGCGAACCGGTATCCATACAAAATCTCCCTGGCATTGGCAAGAAAAAAACGCGATTTTTCTTTTCTATCGAACTTTTTTGCACCCAGGATAAACCTGGTCCTCAAACTGCTTGATCTTCTGACGATTGCCCGGCTTCTTGTCGCGGTCAGGCTGCGGGAATACATCCGGTAATAATAGAGCGGGTCATCCAGCCTGAAAAATTTAAAATCGCGGCCATAGCTGCGTAACCAATAATCGTAATCTTCGACCAGGAATTCCTTCGGATTATAACCACCGATTTCTTCATACACCTTCCTCTTATACATAAAACTCGGACCGATGGAATTACGAACCATCAATTCCTCCGGGGAACCGGGCAGGATTAAACGCGTATGCCCGTCCTGATAAAGCTCATAATACGCGGAATAAACCAGGTCGATATCCGGACGCTTCTTAAAAGTATCCAGCATAGTCCCTATGGCATGCGGAGTGAAATAATTGTCATCCGAGATCCAGGTGAGATAGGCGCCCGAGCTACCGGCAAATCCGGTATTCAGGGCCGCGGGGAGTTTCTCATTACGCTCATGCCGAATGTATTTTATGCGCGCGTCTTCAAACGATGCGATTATCAGGGCCGTTGCATGTTCCGAACAGTCATCCACAACGATCAATTCAATATCCGCATAAGACTGCTTTAAACAACTGGTAATCGCATCCTTTAGATACTTTTCTCCGTTATATGTGGGCAAAACAATGCTTACCCGCCAAGGATTTTCTGCCATCATCTTCTATTTTAATAAGAGTTTTCTATACAGTGCCTCGACCTCGGAAACATGCTTATCAATATCGAATAGCCGCCTCGCCCTGAGATAACCGGCCTCGCCCATTTCGGCGCGCCTGGCGGGGTCTTTCAGCAGTTCCAAGATCTTTTCGGCATAACAGGCGGGGTCGGGGGAATCGATCAGAAAACCGGTTTTGTTATCCTCGATTATCTCGGGGATCCCGTAAATCGCCGGGGCGACAACACATTTTTTCGCGGCCATGGCCTCAATGATCACCCCGGGAAATACGTCCTTATCGCTGGTCAAAACAACCAGGTCCAGCAAATGGATGAGCTTGTCGACATCGCCCCTAAACCCGGTAAAGATTACGTCTTCGCTCAAGCGCAGCTCTTGAGTCAATTCTACCACCTTCTGCTTATAAGCCAACTCTTCGGGAACCCCGTAATAGGTATCCCCGATGATCATGAATTTTACCTGATTAAATTTCTCTTTCACCAGCCTGGCGGCATAAAGAAAGCGGTCCTGCCTCTTGAACTTATCGATCGCTGCGATGATCCCGACTACCGCCTGATTTTCCAGCCGGAAATCTTTTTTTAGTTTTGCCAGCTCGTCCGGGGAGATACCTTTGAATCTTTCCAGCTCACGGCTGTCATATAAGGTTATCACATCCTTGCTGCGCGGCCGGGTAAGCGGATCCGAGCGTCTTTTCACGAGAAAGTCCTGTCTAGTGGCATGGCAAACGCAGATTACCGTTCCTCGAAACATGATCAATCTTTGCAGGGCTTTTTGCGGATAATGCGTGCGGTGATGAAAGACCATTGGTATCCCTGCCAGGCGCAGGAACAACACAAAAAATAATAATGATTCGGGATAGGCTATCAGGTTAAAATGCACCAGGCTGATGCGGTTTTTTCTAACCAGATGCATCAGGCGCAGGGTCGTCTTAACGGCCCTGAAGATGTTCCCGGGGCGCGGAGGGATAACGATATCCGCATCCACGACGCGGAACCCATGCTCTAAAAAGAACCTTGCCGCCTTGCTGTCTCCCGGCGCGGCTATGAATATGGCGTATTTATCCCGGTTGAGCCGCTTAAGCAGCTGATACAGGCTCTGTTCGGCGCCAAACATGTTTTCTGACGGGCAGAGGTATAATATATTGTGCATCGGATGCTTTGAAATTTAGATGATCCGGATATATTTTTTACCCAATAATTTATTGACCAGCGCCTTAGGCAGGCTGGCCTTCACCCTCACCCCTTCCGGCAGATAATCAACCTGCCGGACCTTGCCTTCCCGGTAAAACAAATCGATCAGGTCCATGCGGGAATGCGCCACCTCCAGCTCCAGAGAGGCCATGCGCCCGGAAAAAACCTTTTGTACCTCTTCCAGCAGGAGATCCAGATTCTCTTTGGTCACCGCGGAGATCGGCAGAGAACCGGCGAATTCCGACTTCAGTCGCTCCAGCCAGGAACGGTCCTCCAGCAGATCGATCTTATTCAAAACCGTGATCACCGGCTTATCAGCGGCATCGAGTTCCTTAAGGACTTCCATCACCGCCTGGTAATGCTCGTAGATACGCGCGTGCCCGACATCCAGGACATGGATCAAAAGGTCCGCGTAGGTAACATCTTCCAGCGTGGCCTTAAAGGCTTCGATCAGATGATGCGGCAGGCTATGCAGGAACCCGACGCTGTCCGAAAGGATCAGCCTCTCTCCATTCGGCAGCTCCAAACGCTTATAGACCGGGTCGAGCGTCGTAAATAGGCCGTCGGAAACGGTCTGTCCGGAATTGGTGAGTGTATTGATCAGGGTGGACTTCCCGGCGTTGGTATAGCCGACCAGCGCCACCGCGGGAAGCGCGTTCTCTTTTCGTTTTTTACGCATTGTCTGGCGGTGCAGGGCCAGATGGCGGATATCCGATTTTAGTTTGTCGATACGCTTGCGGATACGCCTGCGGTCGACCTCCAGCTTTTGCTCGCCCGGCCCCTTGGTGCCGATACCACCGCCTAAGCGGGAAAGGATCACACCCTTGCCGATCAGCCGCGGCAAAAGATACTCCAACTGCGCCAACTCTACCTGCATCTTGCCTTCCGGGCTCAAGGCATGCTTGGCAAAGATATCCAGGATCAGCTGGGTCCGGTCAATGGTCTTCCTGCCGATGACCTCTTCGAGATTACGCTGTTGTATCCCGGAAAGATCGTGGCTGAAGATCACCGTATCCACCTTCTCCTCCTCGCAGATAACGGCAATTTCCTCTACCTTGCCCTTACCGATAAAAAGGTTTGGCGTGGGCCTTTCGCGCAGGCAGAAGATATTATCCGCGATATCTACCCCGCAGGTAAAGGCAAGCTCCTCCATCTCCTGCGCGATATCCTCAAGCTTCCAACCCCTCTTTTCAGAATCAAGCTCTATAGTCACTAAAAGTGCTCTCTCCAAAATTTACGCCTTTCTTTTTGAATTAACCGCGGCGATTATTTTTTCCGCCGCATTTTTTGGCGATTCATCACCGCGCAGCCGCACCCACTCTATTGCCTTGTCCTTACGGAACCAGGTAAGCTGGCGCTTGGCAAAATTACGGGTGTTTTTTTTAACCAGCTCTTTGGCCTCTTCCAGGCCATAGCTATTTTCCAGATACCCCTTTATCTGCCTGATCCCGATGGCATAAGAGGCTGTCCTGCCGATTTTTTTCTTAAGCAGCCCCCTGACTTCCCGGACCGCGCCCTGGCGGAACATCCGTTCAACCCGGCAATCGATACGCCGGTAAAGCTCTTCCCGCGGCAGATCAAGACAAAATATCCTCACGCTGTAATCGTCTCTTAAGCCGCGGCGCGACCTCTGCAGTTGGGAGATCGGTTTTCCCGTGGCCCGGAACACCTCCAGCGCCCGGATTATCCGCCTGGTATCATGCGCATGGATCCTGGCGGCGGCCTGCGGGTCGCATTGCTTAAGTTTTAAGTAGAGGGCTTTTCCGCCGGAACGCTGCGCCTCACGCAGCAGCCTGCCGCGCAGCCTTTTATTTACCGGCACGGATTTAAAGATACCGTCCAATAATATGGAAACGTATAATCCGGTGCCTCCCACAAATAAAGGAAGCTTGTTTTTCTTTAGCAGGGCCTTCGCCTTTTTCAGGGCTTGATCGCGGAAACGCGAGACATTATATTCTTTTTCCACGGGGACCACGCCGATCAGGTGATGCGGTATCTTTTTCTTTAATCCGGCCCCTGGCTTGGCGCTGAGAATATCCATCCCCTTGTAAATCTGCATGGAGTCGCAGGAGATGATCTCGGCGCAAAGCCTTTTTGCCAGATAGACGGCGATTTGCGTTTTCCCGCTTGCCGTTGGCCCGACCAAGAAGATGATTTCTGGTTTATCCATAAAATATTTTAAGGGAAGATCTTGGTGGAATACCCCTTCTGGGAAAGCCGGGCCTCCAGGTCTTCTGCCTCGCGGCGGTTAGAGAATTTACCGACCCTCACCCGGTAAGTGATCTTGCCCTGTAAGGCCGCTTTTTCCAGGTAAGCGCTGAAACCCTGGCTTAACAGTTTTTCTTTCAAGCCTCTGGCGTTATTGGAACTGGAAAAAGCGCCCACCTGCACGGTGTAATAGAGGTCCGGGCTAAGCGCGTCCAGATCCGGGGCCGCTGCCAGGGCGTTGGGAAAATCTTTTTTCAACTTACTTAAATACTCCTCGGCCTGCTGCGGCTGGTTGAGCTTTGCCGACGAGCGGCTAAGACGGAAATACACCTGCGGCAGAAGCTTATTCGGCAGGCCCTCTTTTAAGATCTTCTGGTAATAGTTTTGCGCATCCGCGTATTTCTCTCTCAAGTAAAGGGTGTCCCCCAGGCCGATCTTTGCTTCGTTGCGCCAGGGGCTATTATCAAATTCATCGATAATTATCTCAAAGATATCGGAGGCACGCAGAAAATTACCGTCTTTTAAATAACAGAGCCCCATAATATAATACAATTCGTCGAGATTGGGGGAATTTTTCCGGCTTTTGGCCAGCAGTTTTTCTCCGTCCACTATCGCCTGGGAGTAATTTCCGTTTAAAAATGATATCTTTACCCTTCCCAGGTCCAGCCCCAGGGCCGTGCCCAGCGAGCCAAGCAAGACAAAAATCAGTACCGGGAGGATCAATCTTTTGCGCATCTTTTTTTCCTTGAGATGGATTTTTGCAGGTCCAGGATCAGCTTGTGCCGTCTTTCTTTTTCTCTTTTCTCTACGTCATCGGCCATTGCCGCGGCCGCGCTGTGCGGGCGCGGCGAATATTTAAAGATAAAAGAGGCGTCAAAATCGGCCTCTTTTACAAGTTCATAAGTTTCTTTAAACTCCTCTTTTGTCTCCGAAGGGAAACCCACGATGATATCCGTGGTCAACTGGCCGCCTTTTACTATTCTACGGTAATCATGCGCCAATTCCAAATAGAATTTTCTGGTGTAACCCCGGTTCATCGCCTTTAGGATCCGGTCCGCCCCTGATTGCACCGGCAGGTGTAGGTATTTTTTCAGCTTTTTCAGTTCGGCCATGGCCTGGAATAACTCGATAGAGGTATCCTTGGGGTGCGAAGTCACAAAGCTAAATTCTTTTAAGCCTTTGATCTGGTTTACTTTTCTAAGAAGATCAACAAAACCAACTTCCCTATCGTTTTGCACTTTACGCTGTAACTTTGCGCTTTGCGCTTTGCGCTTTAAGCTTGATCTATATGCGTTCACATTCTGCCCCAAAAGGGTGACTCTTGTTATCCCCTGTTCTATTGCCCGGCGAATCTCGGCAATAATATCTTCGCAGTTACGATGCCTTAAAGGGCCGCGCACATACGGCACCACGCAATAACTGCAAAAGTTGGAGCACCCTTCCGAGATAACCACAAAGGCATGTTCTTTATCCGCGTAAAATCCGCTATGGTATATCTCTTCCGGGCGGTTTTGGCCGCCGGTTTCCCAGATCTTGCGTTCAAAGAGAGCCGGACCACGGACCACGGACCAAGAACCACGCACTAATTCATTTATAATCCCGGGAATCTTGGCGATGTCTGTGGGGCCGACCACGAAGTCAACTTCCGGCGCACGTTGAAATATGCTCTCTTTATAATTCTGGGCCATGCAGCCGATAATTCCAATTAGAGGTTTCACTTGTGACTTGTGACTTGTGACTTGTGACTTTTTTGCTATTCTTCCTATTTCACTCCATGCCTTTTGCTCGGCCAACTCGCGGACTGAACAAGTATTAATGATGACTACATCGGCACTTGCCGGATCATCGGTCAGCTTGTAACCCTCGGCCTTGAGCAATCCAGCCACAACTTCAGAATCCCGAACGTTCATCTGACAACCGTAGGTGCGTATGTAGAGATGTTTTTTATTCATTAGCAATTAATAAGTTACAGAGCGTCAGGGTGCCCCTTTACAGGACGCCCCCGTAGTTAGTCGTAGTTCGTAGTTTTATATCGCTTCCATGGTTGACGGCGGCTTGGAGGCAATATTATAGGTAACACTCACCACACCCGGGACTTCCTTAGTCAGCCTTCCGGCCAGAAGTTCCAGTGTCTCATAAGCAAGCCTGGTAGGAACCGCTTTTCTGGCATCTATGCTGTCCCAGCACCTAATCTCAATTTGCATCCCAAACTCCCTTTTACCGTCACGCATCCCGGTCACCCGGTCCTGGTGCAGAATTGCCATGTACTGAAAGGCCTTAGCGTTTGCCAGTATTTCCTCCGTGATCACGGTAGCCTTCCTGATCGTTTCGATTTTTTCCGGAGTCACATCTCCGATTACGCGCGCGGCAAGCGCCGGCCCGGGAAAAGGCATCCGGCTGAATACTGCCTTAGGTAAGCCCAGGGCCTCGCCTAATTTTCTTACCCCGTCCTTGCGCAACTGAACTACCGGCTCGATGATTTTGTAGCCGAAGGCTTCCTGCGGGTCAATCCCTAACTGCTCGAAGACGTTGTGCTGCCTCTTGATCCCGGCTACCGTCTCATCGACATCCGTAAGAATGGTCCCCTGCAGCAGATACTTTGCCCCGCTTTCCTTAACCAGTTTACCAAAAACATCCTTATAGAATGTCCGGGTAACCGCTTCTCTTTTTTCCTCCGGATCACTAATCCCTTTTAACGCCTTAAAAAAATTTTCTTTAGCGTCGATGATCTCGACTTTAACACCCAGCTTTTTAAAAATATCAACGATCCACTCCGGCTCGCCTTGCCGCATAATCCCGTTATCGATAAAATAGGTCTTAAGTCGCTCATTGAGAGCCTTATGGCCGAGCATGGTAACCACAGAAGAATCAACGCCCCCGGAAAGCGCGTTGATCGCTACCCCCTTACCGACTGTTTCCGCGATCTCGCGGGCCTTCTTTTCAATGAACGCAGCTGCGTTCAGTTCATCCGCTTTAATTTCAACTGTATCCATCTTCCCTCCTATTTTGTGA
>JAQUQA010000008.1:0-15003 GCA_028716305.1 Candidatus Omnitrophota bacterium
ACATGAACCTCCTTGGCCTTTCTGCCACCATCCCGAACATAAAACAAGTAGCCGCCTGGATCGAATCGATCCACAAGAAACCGGTCAAGACCGTGATCGAAGAGAAACGCCCGGTCCCCCTGCATTTCTTCTATCAATGCGGGAACGAAGTGGTCGATAATATCCCGGCGCTCAAAAGATTAAAACGCGGCCGGCCGAACAAATTATTCACCCTGATCAATTACCTGCGCCAGAAAGAAGGCCTGCCGGCAATTTATTTCGTTTTCGGCCGCCGGCGCGCGGAAGAATTGGCCCAGGAACTAAAAGGATTCGGATTCTTGAATAATTCGGAAAGGCAGGAGATCGAGGACCTCTACCGGTCGCTTTTGCAGCGCTATAACCTGGAAAGCGACCGGACCGCCGCGGAACTCCTGCCGCTGGTACAACGCGGTATCGCCTTTCACCACGCCGGGATGCTGCCCACGCTCAAAGAAGTCGTCGAAAGGCTTTTTACCAGCCGGCTGCTAAAGGTAATCTTTACCACGGAAACTTTCGCCCTGGGGATCAACATGCCCAGCCGCTCGGTAATGTTTGATGCCTTGCGAAAATTCTACGGCCGCTATGTCCGGAATCTCAAGACCCGGGATTTTTACCAGATGGCCGGGAGGGCGGGAAGGCGGGGCATCGATGAGGAAGGTTTTGTCTATTGCCGGGTCAATCCGCAGCGTACCAACCCCGAAGAGGTAAAACGGATTATTTTCGGCAAGCCGGAGGAAGTAAAAAGCCAGTTGAACACCTCTTACGCGACGGTGTTGAACCTTTATGAAAAATACAAAAACGGCCTTTTTAAGATATACCCGCTCTCTCTGCATTATTACCAAAGCAACAAAAGCGAACAGCAGCGCGCCTTGAGATTGATCGAAGAAAAATTAAAATTGCTTAAGGAGCTGAATTATATCGAGGGGGAGAGCCTGACCAGAAAAGGGCTTTTCGCGAAGAAAATCTACGGGTATGAACTGATCCTCACCGAGCTTTACGCGGACAACATACTCGAACAATTAGATGAATTCGAACTGGGGATAATCGCCTGCGCAAGTGTTTTCGAACCCAGAAAAAACCAGCGCCCCGCCTTAAACCTTTCGAAAGGCTGCCGGCGGATAAAGAGGGTGACCGAAGAAACCTATGACCGGATCAGGCACCGGGAGCAGAAATACCGGATCTATCCGTTCAGCAAACTGCCTTATTTTCATTTAAGCCCGGTAATGGAGGCCTGGTTGCGCGGGACTAATTTTGAGAAAATTTCCGGCATCACCGATACCGATGAAGGTGAAATAGTGCGTTATTTCCGGATGAGCGTGCAGATCCTGCGTGAGATCGCGGAGGCAGGGGCATCTTCCGCAGTCCTGAAAGAAAAAATCAAGGAAACCATCAGGGTGATCAATCGGGATGTCGTGGACGCGGAGAAACAACTAAGAGAAGCTTAAAGGAATTATCGTTCGGCGTTCGGCGAGAGGCGTTCGGCGTACGCGGAACACCGAACACTGAACGCCGTTGGAAACTCATCGTTCACTGCTAAATGGATCCTTGCCCTGCTTATAACAAAGATAGTCCTGCAGAATTTTCTTATGGTCAAAAGCGAATTCCCGATTTTCGATCTCATTCAACTTAATAATCTTTAATCCGGCGGCATCGTCTCCGGCTTTGGGTGTGCCGCTGGCCCGGCAAAGATAGACCGTCCCGATAGTATGGAAGCGGGGATCACGCTGCGGCTGCGAATAGGTATGGAACTGTTTCAAGTCTGTTATCTCCAGGCCGGTCTCTTCTTTGGCCTCCCTGCGGCAGGCATCTTCCAGGCTCTCGCCATAATCAACAAAACCTCCGGGAAGGGCAAATCCGAACGGCGGATTGCTTCTTTCGATTACCACGATCCCGCCGTTAATCTCGATGATCGCGTCCACCGTCGTAAACGGCCCTGCCTGCAGTTGATTCACTATGTGCTCCAGATACCTGATCACACCCTGGTTAAAGATCTCAAAAGCCTCCTGGTCATAAAGGCAAAAGATTATTTCCTTAAGAGCCAGCTGCTCTTCGCGCATCTGCCGGTAAACTTCCTGGGCCATGATCTTGGCGCTGGCTAACAAGGGAAAACCGCCAACCCCGCAACCCAGGGCGGGAAAGGCTATGGAATCGAGCTTAAGCTGACTGGCCACCCGCAGGGCATTCTTACAGGAATTCCTGATTTTTATCTCATCGGTCTGAAAATCCATGCCCATGGTCGCGGCGTGGATCACGTATCGAGCCGGCAGTTTTCCCGCCGCAGTAAAAATAGCCTCTCCGATCTCTACCGGGCCTTTTTTTACCGCCTCCTCTTCGATCGTTTTACCTCCGCTTTTTTTGATCGCCCCGGCCACTCCGCCGCCCATGAGAAATTTATTATTGGCGGCGTTGACAATAGCATCCACTTTTAAAGTGGTTATGTCAGCCTTTACTACCTTAATCTCCGTGTTGCCTATTTTCATATATTTTCCTTAGAATCGCAAGTTCGGACGGCGTTCGGTGTTCCGCGAACGGCGTAAACTCACGCTGAACGCAAAAACGCCGAACGCATAACCGCAGCTATATATTCTTATAAATCCCCTGATAACCGTGCGTTGTCTCGTTTATACCCAAAAAAACCAGCTGCGCTACCCTGGCATTCTGCTTGAGCATCACCCCGGATTCATTTGCCACCACCAAAACAAATTCCCCCCGGCCGCTGAAACCGGCATCCCATACCCCATGCTGGGTAAATACCCCCATCCTTAATAAAGAGGTGCGCGTAAACGCAAAAGCCACTAGGTCATTGGGCAGGTTAACCGCCTCGTTGGTGCGTATCTTATAAACCCCTTTGGCCAGGTTCCACCAGCCAAAGCGATCCTGGGAGTTCTCTTTCTGAGGCGGCAACTCCCTGCCCTGCGGCAGAAGGCGCTCCTTGTTGGAAAAATCCAGCTTACCCGCGCCCTCAAATTCAAAAATATTCGCCACCGTCAGGTCAAAACCGTTACCGGTAAGCTGGGTCTCCAGGTCGATGAACTTCTCCACCAGCTTTGACTCCTCAATCAATTTTTTTATTTCTCCGCGGTTCAGCATAGTTAGGAAGTATTGAAGGACGCTCGTTCAGAGTTCAGCGTGCAGCGTTCGGCGTGCGCCTGACGACCCCGCAGAACGCCGAACACATCAACGCCGTTCGAAAATTTATAGTTTTATTATTTTTTAAACGCCACCAGCGCCTTGGCATTATCGCTGGTAGAAATAACCATTGTCGCCGGACAATCATGCGCGCAGGTAGTGCCATAGACCTGCTTGATATCGATACCTTCCTTGGCAAGCTTGGCAGTGATATCCTTGAGCGCCCCGGGGCGGTTTTCCAACTCAAGGATGATCGTTTCTTTTTCCACCGCCGAGGAATACCCCGATTTCTTTAAAGCCTCCAGCGTCCTGAGGCTATCTTCGCTGATCAACATTATCTTGGCATTGTTTGCCTGGTCGGCATATCCGGCAACCGCCACGATGTTCACTCCATGGTCGGCAATCAGTTTTGAGATATCGGCCAATACACCGATCTTGTTGACCACTGTCACTACGATCTCTTTTCCCAGCTTGGCGCTCTTGATCATCTTGCCTCCCTCCCTTGGTTAAACCCCTGCTATATGTTTTTTCAAAAGACTGACCACCTTGCCGCTTTTATCAAAACGTAAAACGTAACAGGGGACATTGGCAGTAATCTCATCCGCGACATTCAAACTCTTGTCCCACCATTCGGCTGTCGCCAGCGGCCTGATCAATAATCCCATCATCCTCCTGGCAATTTCTTTCTTATCTTTCATCGGGATCAGCTCGTTAACCTGCGCCTTTTCTAAAAAACAAATCGCGTTCAAGGGGGCAACGGCCCCGGAAACATCCGGTATATCTCCGTGGCTCCATGTCCCGTAAACGCGGAAATCCCGCCCATGGCGGCGGATAACATTACGGTCATCGCAGAGTATTTCGCCATGGCCCTTAAGCATTGTGGCCATAGTCGATTTTCCGGCCTCGGAATGTCCGGCAAAAAGTATGCCTTTACCATCCATAATTACCCCGCAGGAATGCAGGATGCAACCCTGACGGTCTGCCAGGACCTGCGCCAGGATAATCTGGTCGGTAGGTAAAAATGCCAGGGAATGTAACTGCCCTTTTAAAAATTCAGCCGTCTTATCATTGTAAACGGTAACCCTGGTGTGGTCATGATTAAAAATAAGGACAGAGTGTATCCTCGGATCGCAATCTTCGGGAGAGATGCCCAGATATGTCCAGGAGCCGTTCTTGCGGAAGATTGCCCAGGGCACACGGTGGTAAACTTCTTCACCCAGGGCATTACGGTCGACCTCTGGGATAAAAAAATGGTGCCGGATAGTAATAATGTCATCCCCCGGCTTTTCTACCTGGAAATGCCTGAATTTCGGCAAAAAGGTATCTTCTTTGACCGGCAGGTCAGAATCAACCTGTAAGGTGATACCCCCTACCTGGTAGTAGCGGCGATGGTCTTTTAACCAATCTTCCTTAAATTTTCTGGCTTCAGCGGATAACTTACAAAGATAATCCACTTTTGCAGAATGCCTTCCATGTTCCAGGTAGCCGTAGACCGGACACCAGCGGCAATCTTCCCTCATTGCGCAGCTGCCGCAATTATCTTGATACTCCTGGTTAACCGGTATTTTACTTCTCAATGAAGGAATAAAGTTATCCCAGCCATCGGGAAAATTCCCTTTTTTTAAATCGTAGCGCAATTGAGGATCCCTGATAAAACAGCAAAAACTCAAACCCGCATAAGCATCGATATGAAAACTGTAACGCGTACTGATACACATGTTATAAAAATACCGCCCTGCGTCCTGTTGGGCGCATGCAGGCTCCATATCCTGCGCCAGGGCCTCCGCAAAAGAAATATCCGGCGGGTCTAAATCTACTACCGTCTTTGGAGGGAGCCTCTGGGAGAAAATCTCCTGCCTCCTTTGCGGATCGAGAGAAGCGCAGGAATAAAGCCAGGCCGCCCCAATCCGGTAATACTTACTTAAGGACTCCGCCAGCGCCACCATTTCTTTGAATTGATGGTAATTGTCCCGCATCGGGATAATCTGCACGGTAAAACCGGCGCCGGCCTCCTTAAGATAGGCAAATCCCCGCATTAACTCCTCGAAAGACCCCGGCCTGCGGGTTATCTTGTCGTGGACATCGGCAGTTGCCCCGTAAAGGGCCACCATTTTACTGCCTTTTCTTTTCATTAACCGCGCTATCGCGGGAGTAATCAGAGTACCGTTGGTGTTCAAGGAGTAGCCGGCCGAATTACCGGTCAGCAGATCAAAGATTTCGCTGAAATCGGCGCGCAACATGGGCTCCCCTCCGGAAATACTCCAGCTCCGGCACCCCAGCTTTGCCGCCTCCGCGGCGACCCTCTTGATCTGGTCAAAAGAAATTTCCTTTTCTTCGTTTGCCGCGGGATCATCTTCCCTTGACCAGCAATGCCGACAGTTGTTGTTACAGCGATAAGTAATATCAATCACCCCTTCCAGAGGGATACGCGGATAAAAAAGCCTCTTTTGGGACTCAACGTATGCGGGTTTCATTTGCCAAGCATTTCCTTTCTGGCATTAGCGACTTCACAAAAATATTTTACGTGGGCATCCAAGAACCCTGTCTCCAGATAGGCATGCGCCGGGCACCAGATGCACAGATTGATAATGGTGCAACGGCGGCACTTCTCCAGGAACTCCTGGTTATCCGAACGCAGCTGCCGCACCTGGGGAGTAAAGTTGTTATGCGCCGAATCAAGCGAACCCTGCTTCAGGTCAAAAAGGCACCCCGGATGCCAAAGCGAAGGGCAGGGCCGGTAAAATCCTTCACAGCTGACCGCAAAACTGTGGTTTCCCGAACCGCAATGAAAAAGATGGTTACAAACTTTGTCTTCGCACTCCGGGAGAATAAGGCTGTCACATCCCGACTTAAGCCCATCGAAACGCTGCTGATCGGCCTGCTCGATCTCGACGATCTTGCGCGGCGCAAGGCGCTCGGAGATAATCTCTTCGTTTCTCAGCGGATCACGGTCATAACGCAAATGCAGAAACGGGTCAAAACGAAAATAATCCTTTGTCCTTTCCCGGCAAAAATCGGAGATCTCTCGTAACTCATGGGCATTGGAACGCAGGGCCATTGCCTTGAAACGCACCTTGATCCCCGCCTCAAGCAAAAGGTCCAGGCCGCGCCTGAAGCGTTCAAAAGACCCGGGAACACGGCTGACCTGCTCATAGGTTTCCCTGGTGACCCCGTAAACCGTGACTTCGATATCCCTGGGCGGGTATTTTTTAAAAAGCTCGATGTGTCGGCTGTTAATCAGCGTGGCATTGGTAAAAACCGAAACCAGCAATCCCTTACGTTTCAGAGAGAGGTAGATCTCCGTAAAATCCTCGCGGAGCAGGGGTTCGCCTCCGGTAATCAAACACCATAACGCCCCCAGGTCCAGCGCCTGGTCCGCGATATTCTCGATAAAAGATAACGGTATCTCTTTCTCTTTTGCCTTTTTATCCTGAGCGGGAAGATTTATGTAACAATGCCGGCAGTTGTTGTTGCAGCGCGAGGTGATCTCCAGGTCAAAAGAAACAACCTTCTTTTTTTCCTTCAGGCTGTCCCAAAGCGGAAAATTCGGCAAAGAAATATTCTCTACGAAACCATTCTGCATTTGATCCTCTCTCTTATGCATGACGGTATGAGTATCTTCCAGGCCAGAAGCAGGTATGAAATGACCTTCAGGCGGCTGAAAAGAACGATGATTTTACGCTCCGGCCCCATGCCCAAAAAGACCTCTCCGCCTTTTCTTTCTACCTTTGTCACGTAGCCAATGATATTTTGCCTGGGGATCAACCCATCGGCATCCCGGATATTATCCCCTTTGATCCAATAGGCGTTGTTTGCTTTCTTAATTACCCGGTGGACCACTAGTGTTTCGGTTCCCGGCCGGAAAAAAGCCACTACCTCTCCTACTACCGGGGGCCTTGAGGATAAAGGGGATACGGTGATAAAGTCACCGTCAAAGATAAAGGGAAGCATGCTGAAACCCCTGGCCTGCAAGCGAAAACTTTTGCCTTCGCCGAGCACAACTATCAGCAGTTTTGTTAAAGGAACCGATACGGGTATATCAGCCTGCTCCAAAAAATACTCCTTAAAGGAAAAGTCTTTTTAGGCCGGGGCCGGTTGTTCGTCTTGGTTTACGAATTTTTCCACCCTGGACTTCCCGTCTACTACCTCCCAGGCCAACTCATTTTCTCCAATCAAACCCATGTATCTGGCCTGCAGATGCGCGATATCACAATGATATTCGACCGGGGTATCGAGGGTGCCGTGCTCCATCCATGATTTTGCCGGGCATTGTTCGCAGAGCCCCTTTAAGAAACAGCGCGCGCAACGAGCCAGATATTCCGCGTTATCGCTCTTGCGCCGGCGCATGGCAGGAAAAAAATTCTCCATGGCATCGCGTAAAGACCCCTTCTCTAAATCGTAAACAACATCAGGGTGCCTTAGTAACAGGCAAGGCTGCAGCACCCCATAGGCATCGACACTGGCGCCCCCTGATCCGGAACCGCAGCAAAAAATATTTTCTCCTCCGGCAGCCATGAATTTCGCGCAGAACTGCTTCATTGATTTTAAATACCCGGACCTATCCCGGGTAATTATCTCCACGCCTTCCTCGGGCTTGATGCGCAGAGCTTTAATCAGGCGGTTGCGCTTTTCGTTCCTGCGGCAATTCAGGTCAAAAAATATCGCGTGGGCAGGAGGATAATCGATCCCGGGAAACTTTCTGGCCCATAAACTGAACTCTTCCATCTCGCTTTTATTAGCGGGCAGTACTACCCCTTTCACCATAAAAGGAACCTTATGCCGCAATAAAAGATCAATGCCGTTTTGCGCCGCGCTGAACGAACCGGGTTTCCGGCTAACCTGTTCATAGGATTCCCTGCGCATGCCGTAAACGGTAACTTCAATTTTTTCCAAAGGCGGAACCTCGGAAAACAATCGTGCCAACTCGGGAGTAACCAGCGTGGCATTGGTAAAAACCAGGACTTTTAATCCCATGCGTCTGGCGGCAAGGTAAATCTCCGAAAAATCCGGCCGCAAGAGAGGTTCTCCCCCGGTAAATCTTACCCTAAGACATCCGAGAGAAACGGCATCCCGGAGAATTTCCTTTATCCTGGGAAGAGAAAGTTCCTTAGACTTGGCCCGAAGGTCATCTTCAGGCAAATTGATATAACAGTGTTGACAATTATTATTGCAACGCTCGGTCAGCTCCATGTCTAACTGGCCCAGCAATGACGGCTGGCGGTTTTTCCAAAGGGAAGTAGTTGTTGTCTTCTCTATCGATATGTATGGGGTATCGTCCATAAAATAAGAGATGCGGGTTTTTAGACGCCTAATTATTAGTGACTTCCTCGACCATCTTTCTTTTTAAAAGTTCTTCCGTCAGGCCGCAGACATCCGCCTCGATATCCTGTGAATTTTCCGAATAATCCTGCTTCAGGCCATCGGAGATCTGCTTCAGGTTTTTTTTGCCGTCGATCCTCTCCCAAATCAGGCGTCCGGTCTCATTCAGAGAAAAAATTTCGTCCTGCGCTTCGGCAATCCCCGAAGTGATCGGGATCAAAATAAACTCACCCTGGATATCCCTGGCTACTACGTCTTGCGAACGCCGATAAACCTTTTCGATACTAAAAGCCGGTCCCATAACATACCTCCTTCATCTGGATATTTTAATTATTTTGTATTTTAAGATCCCCGCCGGGACCTTGATCTCCACGGTCTCCCCAACCTTATGCCCGAAGAGCCCGCTGCCGATCGGAGAAGAAATTGAGATCTTACCCTGCGCGTAATCGGATTCTTCTTCGGAAACAAAAGTATAGCTGAATTCTTCTTCGCTGGCCAGATCCTTGAGCAGCACTGTCGCCCCGATCAATACCTGGTCAGCGGGGATATTTTCGTTTTCGATGATCCTCACCTGGCTGAGCTTGCCTTCCAGCTCCGCGATCTTCTTTTCATTAAGCGCCTGCGCGTCTTTCGCGGCATCATATTCGGCATTTTCACTAATATCCCCGTGGGCCCTGGCCTGTGCCACTGCCCTGGAAAGCTCTCTGCGGCGGGTGGTCTTTAAATCCTCCAGCTCGTGCATCAGTTTTTCATATCCTTCTCTGGTTAAATATAAATCCGCCAAAATAACTCCTTTGTTTGCTTAGCGCCTATTCTTCGGCTTTAAATACCCCGCCGGAGATGATGATCTTTATCGCCTCGATCACCGGCATATCCAGAAACTTGACCTTTTCCTGCGGGAAAAAAACCACATACCCGGTAAGCGGCCCGGGAGAATTGGGCACAAAGACCGCGATCAGTTTATTCTGGCAGGCCTGGTTTATACAGGGGAACTCCTCGTTAGTGATAAACCCCAGGGACCATAACCCCGCAGAGGGATACTCCACCAGAACGACCTTTTTAAACCCGAATTCCTTTTGCTGCAGGACAAAACGAATGATCTGCTTAAAAGTCGGATAGATATTCCGGATCAGGGGAAGGCGGGAAAACCATCTTTCGATTCCCGGGATGATCTTTTTTCCCAAAAAAAGGTTGGCAAAAAACCCCGTTAAAAGGATGATTATCAAGGAAACCAAAAATCCTACTCCCGGGATATAAAATCCCCAGGAGCGCATCAGATAGGCATTCAGGTAATTCCCCAGCAGGCCGTCCGCAAAACGGAAAACCACATAAAGGACATAAACCGTCAGGACTGCCGGGCCGATCACCACGACCCCGGTAACCAGGTAACGCTTTAATCGCTGCATCGAATATTCCTTTGATCCGGTTATGCCTGATTATAACGCATAAAATTATCCCTAGCAAGAATTTTAAAACCGCCGGCCGCTTTTAACTTAAGATGTTATCCTGCATGTGTTTTATTTCCTGTCTCAATTGCGACAGCCGCTTTTCGATTTCTTTGAGCCTGCGGCCATAAAGGGCGACCGTTTCCTCATTACGGTAAAAATGCGGGTTTGCCATGGCGCGGGACTTGGCATAATATTCAAGGTTGAGCCTCTCCTCTTCCTTCTGGAGCGACATGATCTGCCTGCCGATTTGCGCGTTATGCAACTTACGCTGCTTTTCCTTTTCTTTTTCTTGCCTCTCTTCGTTCTTCTTCCGGTTTAACTCTTCCTTAACCCGGTCGGTCTCTTCGGGAAGGTGTTTATGTTTCTGTTTAGGCCTGTCCACAGCTGGTTCACCTGCCGATTTCTTTTGCAGATAATAATCAAAGTTACCGGGGAATTTCCGCACCGCCCCGTCCTTGACCTCAAAGACATTGTTAGCCACACAGCGCACAAAATGAATGTCGTGGCTGATGAAAACGATCGTCCCTTCGTAATCCGTGAGGGCCTTGACCAGGGCTTCGACCGCGTCAACATCCAGGTGGGTAGTCGGCTCGTCCAATAGCAGGAAGTTCGGCGGGTTGATCAATAGTTTTGTCAGGATCAGGCGGCTTTTCTCTCCTCCGGAAAGGACTTTTACTTTTTTGCAGGCATCATCCCCGGTAAAAAGGAACGCCCCCAGGACCGTGCGGATATTTTCCTGTGACATGTAACCCGCGGCGGCCTGATAGGCCTCTTCCAGGACGGTATTATCCGGGTTCAAGACATCCATGCGGGTTTGGGAAAAATACCCTATATTTACATGGTGCCCAACCAACCTTTCCCCGGAATCGATATCAATCACTCCGGCAAGGATCTTCAGCAGCGTGGATTTACCCGCGCCATTCTCCCCGGCCAGGACGGCTTTTTCCCCTTTAAGAATTTCGAAATCAAAATCCTTATAGACCTGGATATCAGAGTAGGCCTTGCTCACTCCTTTAAGCGCGATCACGCGGTGCCCGCTGGGATAGGCCCGGGGAAAACTAAAACTTCCGATGCTTTCCCGGGGGTCGGCAGGGACGACGATCTCCTGCATCTTTTCCAGTTGCGTGCGCTTAGCGCGCACCTGTGAGGCCTTATTCGGCTGGGCGTGAAAACGCGAGACAAAATCTTCCAATTGCCTGCGTTTCTTTTCCTGCTCCTTAAACTGTTTTAACAGAAAAATACGCTTCTCTCGTTTGATCTGCTCATAGTGTTCATAGTTGCCCTTTACCTTAAAAACCAGGCCGTTCTCGAGTATCAGGGTATAATTGGTCACCTCATTCAGGAAGGCCTTGTCATGAGAGATCATGATGAATGTGCCCTTAAAACTCTTCAGATAATCCTTGAGCCAGAGGGCGGCATTCAGGTCGAGATAATTGGTCGGTTCATCCAAAAGCAGGATATCATATTCAAAAGTCAGGAGTTTGGCCAAAAGCGAACGCATCTGCCAGCCCCCGCTCATCTGGGTAATCCGGCGGTAAAAATCGCTCTCTTTAAAACCCAGTCCGGAAAGTATCTTCTTGGCCTTATACTCCAGTTCGAAATACCCCAGCGACTCCAGTTCATGGAGGATGTCACCGTAATGGGCGGAGCCGGCCTGATTATTTTCCTCCATCTCCTCCTTTGCTTTTTTCAGCCTGACAAAGGTATCGTCCCCCCTGGTAACTTCGCTTAAAACCGTATTTTCGGATTTAAAACTGGATTCCTGGGGCAGGTAACCGATACGCACGTTCTTATTCAGGCTTATGCTTCCCCCGGAAGGCTCGACTTCCCCGCGGATCAGCGAGAAAAGCGTACTTTTTCCCGCGCCGTTAGGGCCGATCAGACCAATCTTTTCTCCTCGGTTGACGGTAAGAGACAGGTCTTCAAAAAGGACTTTCCTGCCGTAGTTTTTTGAAAGGTTGCTGATGGTGATCATGGTTTGAGGTTAAATAATTATTTTAGCGGTTAGCGGATAGCGATTAGCGTTTAGTGATTATAAGTTTTACTAACCGCTACCCGCTAAACGCTATAATTGGGCTTCCAGTTTCTTGATCAACTCTTCCGTCTCCCGCAAGAGCGGCGCGGGCAGTAATTTGTTAATCTGCAGTTCCTGCTTAAGGGCCTTTAAGGTACCGACAAACCTTCTCACCGTAGAGACCTTTCTTTTCTCCCTGGCCTCTTCGGGGTCTACTTCCGCTCGCTGGCGGATCAGGGCGGTAAGGTCTTTCTTGACATCCCGGGCGTCCCTGCCTTTTTCAAAAACCTGCTGCTTCAGCGCCTGGTAGTCATCTTCGTCGATTTTCTTGGCCTTGGCCATGCGCAAAACGTCAATAGACTCAAAACTGGGCACTGCTGAAGCAGTTTGCGCCTCCGAGGCCTCCTGTTTAAGATAGACCGGCTCCTCCTTTTCCAGAAAGTAATAGGAACGTAGAAGTTTCATCGCGGTCTGCTTTCTGATCCCTATCTCCTTTGCTGTGTAAATATCAAAACTACTATAGCCCCAATCTTTATAGAGTTTGTCCTTAAGCACCGAATAAAGGGCCCTGCCAAGATCGATCCACGAGCTCTTAAAGTTCTTCGCCGCTTCCAGCACGTGGTATCTTACGGAATTGTCGTCCATGGCCTGCATTTTCTCTTCCAGTACTTCAATAGATTTCGAACGTGCGATGTTCATTGGTCCTCCTTGTAAACTCGAACGGTGTTCCGTGTTCCGCGTTCGGCGTACGCGTTACGCGAGCGGTACGCGGTACACGGTACGCGGTACGAGAATACGGCTTTTTAACTAATCAACCTTTTCGCGGGATCATCTTCGCCGCGGCGACAAGCGCCTCTTCTTTGGTCTTGATTTTACCGATTGCCTGAAGTTCCTCCAGCTCGCTGAGTATTTTGCCGATTAAGACAGACGGTTCCAGTTTAAACTTCCTGATCAGGTCATCCCCGTTAACCAGGCGCACGAGCTTCTTTTCCTTGCGGGCCCTAAAATACTCCCGGATCAATCCGGCCACCAGTTTTTCATGGCTGGCACGCGAATCCCGGGTAGTCAAAGGGCCGCGGGTTGAACGCTGGTCCGCCAATGAAACCAAAAGCACGCTGATCGCCTGATCATGCGCGTCACGGAAAAAACGGAATCTCGCCCGGGCGCTCAAAACCGGATTATCCGCCAGGTACCCCGGACGCAGGTGTAAAAAAATCATCCTTTGCAGAGAATCCGACTCATCATTAGAGAGCCTCAGGCGCCTGGCGATATCCCTGGCGATATCGCGGCCCACCCGCTCATGCCCGTGGAAGATAAGCTTGCCTTCTCTTCTGCGCCTTGCCCGGGGCTTGCCGATATCATGCAGGAACGCGCCGAGTTTCAGGAGTGCCCTGCGTTTTCTTTCGTAAGAAACCTCCTCCTCCAGGTAGGCGAGGATCTGCTTGTTCCTGGTGAAACGGATGATCCTTTCCAGCTGGCGCACCGATTCAAAACTATGCTCCAGGATATCCAGATGATGATACGGCCCCTGGTCCATTCCACGCATCATGTTTACCTCCGGAATGATCAACTCCAAAAGGCGCAGCTCATCGAGCATTTTCAGATAAACAAAGGCGTTCGCGGACTGCAGGATCTTGAATAACTCGTCGCGTACCCGCTCGGCGGAAACTTCTTTTAATTTATTCTTTTTCCGGACGATCAATTTGAGTGTTTGCGTTTCGATTTTAAAAGAAAAAATCGCCGCGAGGCTAAAGGCCCGCAGGATCCTTAAAGGGTCCTCGTCAAAACTACGCTTGTTTACCACCCGGATCACACCCGAACGGATATCCTTTGCTCCGGCGTAGAGATCGATAACCGTTTTTTTCCAATCTCCGGAAAAAACCGGCTCTTTCAGGGGCAATGCCAGGGTATTGATGGTGAAATCACGATGCAGCAGGTCCTCTTTAACCCCCGGCCCGCGGAAATCACTGAAATCGAGCGTATAGATCCTGCCCAGGACTTTTTTCACCAGGCGGCAGCAGCCGTGCTCTTTATCCAGAATAACGAATCCCGCGCCGAGCCGTTTGGCCAGCGCCCTGCCGAAAGCAATGGCATTTTTCTGCAGGGCAAAATCAATATCGCGGTTCTCTTTTTCCCTGCCGGTGATCAGATCCCTTAAAAACCCTCCGACGATATAGAGGGTAACCCTTTTTTCGCGGGAAAAAGCCATTACCCCCCGCAGCAGATTTTTTTCTTCGGCGGTTAAATGTTTAGCCATGAGAGCTAAAAGTAAAGTTACTTGTTTTGGTTAAATATCTCTGAATTCTTGATTACCGAATCTTCGACGAATATCGGGGCGTGCGACCTGACGGCCAGGGCAATGCTGTCCGAGGGCCGGGCATCGATGACCTTGCTTTCGCCTTTACTGGTCTTCAGGACAAGCTTGGCATGAAAGGTATTTTCTTCGAGCTTATCGATGATTATCTTCTCTATAATTGCCTCCAGGTTCTGGATCGTGGTGTGCAAGAGATCATGTGTCAGGGGCCGGGGCGGCTCAAAACCACTGATCTTAAGCTTGATTGCCGAGGCCTCGGCCAGGCCAATGACTATCGGCAGGATGCGCTCGCCATGCTTTTCCTTTAAAACTATCAGTTGATCGTGCCTTTTCTCGTCGATCACTATTTTATTCAGCTCCATCTCGACCATTAAAGTAACCCCTTCCTATCTGGATTTTCTGACCGCGCCCCTGCCAAAGGCGGGTTTTTCCTTGTTTAATATGTCCTTTAACTCCGACATAAATTGCCCGACATCCTTAAACTGGCGGTAGACCGAGGCAAACCGAACATAGGCCACGTCATCCACGGTTTTAAGCCTTTCCATGACCAGCTCCCCGATCCGGCTGGCCGGGACTTCCCGGTCGGGCTTTTTCTGCAGGGCGCGCTCCACCTGTGTGACGATCTCCTCTATCTTTTCCATGCTGATCTGCCTTTTCTCGCAGGCCTTAATGATCCCGGAGGTGATCTTTTTGCGGTCAAAGGCCTGGCGGGAACCGTCCTTTTTGATCACCATCAAGGAGACCTCCTCGACATATTCATA
>JAQUQA010000008.1:15103-16893 GCA_028716305.1 Candidatus Omnitrophota bacterium
AACTCCATCGCCATCTTGTCCGGGTAGCCGTCGGCGATCACGATCTCCCTGATCCCGGCGTTAATCAACATCTTGGCGCAGATCATGCAGGGCTGATTAGTGATGTAAAGCAGGCTGTCTTTGGTCCCGGTACCGTGCAGGGCCGCCTGTAAAAGCACGTTCTGTTCGGCGTGCAGGCCGCGGCAAAGCTCATGGCGCTGGCCGGAAGGAACTTTTAGCTTTTCCCGCAGGCACCCCGTGACACTGCAATGCCGCAATCCTGAAGGGGCGCCGTTGTAACCGGTGGCGAGGATCCGCCTGTCTTTTACCAGCACTGCCCCGACTTTTCTTCTCAGGCAGGTCGACCTTTTACAGACCAGGCCCGCGACTTCCAGGAAATACTCGTCCCAACTCGGCCGGCTGCTCTTAGCGAGATTTCTTTTCGGCATTTTAACTCCCATCCTACTTAAGCAATTCCGGGTATAAAGGAAACTCCTTGGTTAATTTTAATACTTCTTTTTTGACCGCCTTTAATTTTTGTTTGTCTGTCTTGGCGATGATCGCGGTATCGATAAAATCAGCGATCTTTTGCATCTGGGGCTCTTTCATCCCCCGGGTAGTCACCGCCGGAGTACCCAGCCGTATTCCGCTGGTCACCGCCGGCCCCAGCGGGTCAAAGGGTATCAGGTTCTTGTTCGCGGTGATATTGGTCTCTTCCAGGATCGCGGAGGCTTCTTTGCCGGTAGCCCCTTTGGAGGTCAGATCAACGAGCATAAGATGCGTATCCGTTCCTCCGGAAGTAATCCGGAAACCCTTTTCGGATAAAGCCGCGGATAACTTTTTGGCGTTCTTGACGATTTGCGCCTGATACTCTTTAAATTTTGGTTCCAGTGCTTCTTTGAAGGCCACTGCCTTGGCGGCAATCACGTGCACGAGCGGCCCGCCCTGGATACCGGGAAAGATCCTGGTATCGATCTTTTTGGCATACTCTTTGCGGCAGATAATAAAACCTCCGCGCGGGCCGCGCAGGGTCTTATGCGTGGTCGAAGTAACAAAATCCGCGTAAGGCACCGGCGAAGGATGCTCGCCTGCCGCCACCAGGCCGGCGATATGCGCCATATCGACAAAAAGCAAGGCCCCGGTCTTATCGCAGATCTCGCGAAAAACCTTAAAATCTATCTGCCTGGGATAGGCCGAAGCCCCGGCCAGGATCATCTTCGGTTTATGCTCTTTGGCCAGATCAAGGATCAGATTATAATCGAGCTCTTCAGTCTTTCTGTCCACTCCGTAACCAACCATATTGTAGAACATCCCGGAAAAATTATGCGGATGGCCGTGTGAAAGGTGCCCACCGGCAGCCAGGTCCATGGCCAGCACTGTATCCTGCGGCTTGACACAGGCAAAATATACCGCCATGTTCGCCTGGGTTCCGGAATGCGCCTGGACATTCACGTGTTCCGCGCCAAAAAGCTTCTTTGCCCGTTCAACCGCCAGGATTTCCGCGCTGTCCGCGTTGGCACAACCTCCATACCAACGCGCGTCCGGATAACCTTCGGCATACTTGTTGGTCAAGACCGACCCCTGGGCGCAAAGCACGGCCAGGGAAGTGAAATTCTCCGAAGCGATCAACTCCAGGTTCTCATCTTCTCTCTTTATTTCCTTCAGGATCACTTCATAAATTTCGGGGTCAACCGCCTTAAGATATTTCAAGGTTTGCATTTTTTAATTTCCCTTTCGATTATTTTTAGCTGGCCCAGCCGCTTGGCGTGCCTGCCGCCGGAAAAAGCCGTCTTCAACCAGAGATCGACGAT
>JAQUQA010000009.1 GCA_028716305.1 Candidatus Omnitrophota bacterium
CCCGCATCCTCTGGAAGATCTTGCCTTCGGTCAGCGAATCGACAGAGGCAGTGGCTTCATCAAGTATTAGTAATTCGGGATTTCTTAATACCGCCCTGGCCAGGGTCAAACGCTGCTTAAGCCCCTGGGAGAGACGAAAGGCATCCTCGCCGATTACGCTCTCGTAACCGCCGGGCTGCTGCCCGATAAATTCATCGATACAACAGATCCTGGCCGCTTCTTCGACCTCTTTAATCCCCGCATCCTTCTTGCCGTAAGCGATATTTTCTCTGATCGGGACATTAAAGAGAAATGGCTGCTGCGTGGCTATGGATATTTTTTCTCTCAACGATTTGATTTTCAATGATTTCAGGTCCCGCCCATCCAGGACAATGCGCCCCGACCAGGGGTCGTAGAGGCGCAGGATCAGGCTGACTAGGGTCGTCTTCCCGCTGCCGGAAGGCCCCACGATGGCGATCCAGCTGGACGAAGGAATGGTAAAATCGATTTCCCGCAGCACAGGCAGCTGTTTTTCATAACCAAAACTGACCCCCTCAAAAACAATCTCCCCTTTTAAAGCGGGCAATTCAACCGCCTGGGCCATCTCGGTAATTGTCGCGGGAGTATCCATCACCTCGAGGAATTTATCCAGGTAGACGGTGTGTTCGGCCAGGAAACGCAGGGAATAGCCTAAGGACTCGAACAACCCGCCTAATTGAACCAGATAAATCATCACCGCGCTGTAAGAACCAATGGTCATCCGCCCCCTGATGATCAGCCAGCCGCCATAAAGGCTTAAAATACCAAAAACTGCTTTAGAGGCAAAAGTGGAAAACAGGGAACTGGCCAGGCCCCAGCGAAAACTCTTGACCCTTAAACGTAAATTTTTTATCAGCCCGCTTAAGTAGGCGCGTTTTTTGAAACCCTCAAGCCCCAAGGCCTTGATGATCGAGATGCGCGAAAAGGCCTCGTAGATCTCCCGGGAAAGTTCCGCGCTCTGCTGCCATAATTCTTCGTAGATTTTCCGAAGTTTGTTTTGGATATAGATATTGTGTATCAAAAATAGCGGGCTCAAGAATACCAGCATAATGGTCATCTGCCAATTCAACCACAGGCAAACCCCCAGGATGATCACCAGCTTTGCCGAATCCGCCAATATCTGCGGACACTGCTCAAGCAAAAACTGGGTGATCGCCTCGATGTTTCCCAACCGGTAGATATTCTCCCCAACGGTCCGGCTTTGAAAGAAGGCGAGGTCAAGGGAATAGAACTTCTTGATCAGCTTTTCGCTTAAGTTAAGGCTCACCTTTAAAGATATCTTGTTTTTTACGATATCCGCGAACAACTTAAATAAGGTGCTGATGACAAAAACCACGATGCCCCAGAAAGAAAGCCTGAGGAACTCCTGCATATCCCTGCCGATAAAGGCCTGGTCTATGAATAACTTGGAAAGGTACGGCCCAATCAGAAAAAACACCGCGGAAAGAAAAGAGAAGAAAGCGAGCGTGATGATCTGCTTTCTGTAGGACCTGACCAGCGTTTTCAGCTTGGGGTTTATAAAATAATCCCTTAATTTATCAATCATAGTCGGATGGGTTTGCTTCCCTGGTCACAAGCGCTTTGATCGACCGGAAAAGGATGTAGAGAAATCTTATTCGAAAAAGAACCCTGGTCTTTTTTGCGTACGCGGGCAAGCCGTAGAATTTGGCGAATTGCTCCTGGGGTATATTGATAATGTAACCAACCGGCTCCCAAATACTATCATACAGGAGAAAATGTGATTTTAGAAAAACTTTTTTTTCTCGCCGGTCAAACATCTCTCCGGAGACAAAATTCCGGATCGCTCTTTTTTTCCACCCCGGGAGCTTAAAGGCCTTCCAGAGGGAATCGGGAAACTCCATCCCCAGCCCATAGCTTACCGCGGCAAGGCTGTAATACGCGGCGGCGTGCAGCCGGTATCTTTGGGCCTGGCGCAGGACATACCCCCAATCAAAAACCCCGCCATATCTCTTGAAGAGCAGCCCCAGGTCCAGAATGTTTTTAAAACAAAGCGGCTTACCGAACCTGCGGTGGTGCAGGGCCAGGGTAAAAAATATGTCCTCGCAAGAAAGCGAAATAAATGACTTTCCCTGGGCGGTGATCCGGCGCGTCCTGCCCCACAGCTCTTCCAGGACATTCTCCCCCCGGCGCTTATAATCCAGGCTCCAGTGCACCTCTAAAAAATTAATCTGTTTTTTTTCGCGCGCATGGAATGCGATATGATACTGGTCCTTCAACCAATACTCCTCTTTGAGGCCGTAAAGTTCTTTTCTGAACCCCAGGCCGCTGATAATCTCTTCCGCTTTTCTAAAATCATCTTCTTTAACCAGTACATCCACGTCGGCCATTGACCTGGCCGGAAACTCCGCGTAGATATCTTCCAGAAAGGCAACCCCCTTGATTGGGACGAGCCCCACCCCGGATTTTTCAAAGGCCCCGGAGATCTCTAAAAATTCTTTCAGCACCTGCTGGCAATGCAGCAATGAACAATAATAATTATTTTTTAGAAAAGTCTCCAGGTCTTGCGGAATAGCCCCGGAGAAACTGCGCAGGACAGGATAGGCCAGGGTTACTAATTCATGGTGGATCAAAAGGCGCTTAAAATACTCCCACTCCTTTTCGCTCTGTAAAAGTAGATCCCCGAGGGAATCCGCCTCTTCCTTGAAGACGATCCCCCGGGCCAACTGCAAAAAAAACTTTTCTTCTTTACGCATCAAACCCCCCTGATAACTTCAGACCGCCCTCAACTCGATAATAACATCAAGCCCTAAATAAACAATCATTTTGCCGCGTAAATAACAGCCGCTTAAGTATCTGTTTAAATGAGGAAAAACCGGGCTCACCGGGCAAGAGTATATTTTTTCTATCCGGAAACCCGAACCTTCCGCCAAACGGCGTAGCTCCGGGAAATTCTTGAAATCGTAATGTCCGCCCGCCTCCCGGGGTAAAGTGTTTTGTGGTTTTGCCCCGTATTTGATCCTGTTTTTATATTCGATCATATTCAATAACCAATGGTTCAGCATCTCAAGAGTGAATCTACCGCCTTTTTTTAATACCCGCCTGGCTTCGGGCAGTCCAATGGCGGGATCGATATAACGGAAGGCGTAAAACCCGGAGATAACCGTATCGAAAGAGGCGTCGGCAAAAGGCAATTTTTCTCCTTTTGCCCGGACCAGTTTTTTTTGACCCCTTTTTTGCTTTGCAAAAGCAAGATATTCCGGCATGGGATCAAGACCAAAAAAATTGGCCTTTTTGCCTTCGATCTGCGCGGCCAGCCGGCAAGTACCGCAGCCAATCTCCAGCACGTCCCCAAATGCGGAATCGATCAATGGGCGGTCAATACGCCGCAGCCGCCAATAAGGTATAGACTCAAGGTCCTTTTCATAGCTCAACGGGTCCGCGCTCTTCCAGGATAAAGTTCTTTCCTCCTGAGAGGCGAGAAAATCCGGGATCCCTGAACATAAAGGATATTTTCTGCCGCAGCAAAGGCAGATCAAACACTCTTCTTCCAAACGGATCTTCCTGCGGCAATCCGGACAAACAATCTTCTCTTCCAATAGGCCTTCAAGCATATATTAGAGCACTCCGGATTTCTCCGGCCTTGCCGGATTTTTTAACAACCGGTAGGCAGACTCCAGCTCTCTCTGAGATTCTCCGGCCATCCCCAGGCGCTTGTAGCAATTAGAAAGCGATAAATGGATCCGCGAGTCAGCGGGATTGATCTTACTGGCCAACAGGAGTTCCCGTACCGCCTGCCGGAACCTCCCCATCTTCTCAAGGCATAAACCAAGCATAAAATGTTCACTGCCTTCTTTGTATCCGTTGCGCTTAGCCTTAATTATATACGCGGCGGCTTTCTTATATTGCGAGGCGGCCAAGGCGCTTTTGGCCCAGTTCATCTGGAGCACCCCTTTTCTCATTTTACGGTAAAGCCGCAGGAATTCTTTTTTTCGCGGAAAAAAGAAACAAAGAGAATCACTCCCGGGATTTTCCTTGCTCCCTAATTTTATGAATAAATCGTAAACCCCGGAAGGTGAATAGAGATAGGCGGCGTCACAAACCTCCCTGCCGGTGCATAATTCTATTTTTCCGCGGCGGTTCACCTTAAACATTTCACGGCAATCAAGGCAATCCTTTGGGATGATAAATAACTTTCTCTTATCTGCGGGAACCTCCCGGAGTAACTCCTTTGGGACAGGACGGGTAAAAATTATTTTTTTACCCAGCCCGGATAACTCCTTGAGAAATGCAGAGATCTCTTTGGCCCGCTGCGGGCCGAGCCCGCCCTTTTTAAGCCTTAAAGAAACCACGAGTTGCCCTGGATTGATCTTGATCATCGCGGAACGAGACCCGGAAAGCCCAAAACGATCATCGACCTTTAGAAAAAGCGAGGAGTTTCTTCCTGCCCGCTTAAGATCATCAAGCGGTATTTTTCTATCGGCTTCCACCAGTAACTTTCTTTTCCCGCGGTAATCTATGTAGTGATGAAGTATCTTATTCCGGTAATTATCCCGGCCAATCCGCTTCTTCCCCTCAAGATACAGGCCAATGAACTCTTTGAGGCCTATCCCGGGCTCAAAGATATAAGCATCCGGCAGGTACCTCCGGTACCTAAAGATAAATTTCCGATAGAGAAACATCTGCTCGAAAAGGTGAATGCTGGTTTCCCGCAAATGCTTCAATTTATCAAAACGGATGATCCTCTTTTGGTATATCCGGGTCATCGGTAATCCCGGAAAAGGGGTAAAAAGCTGAAAGTGCACTTCGCTGCCCATGTTCCTTAATTCCACCGCCAGGTTTAAAGTATCCGCCACTTCCTCCCTGGTCTCAGCGGGGTGCCCGAGGATAAAGGAACAGGTCGGGATAATACCGCTGTTAATTTCCCGTTTTATCAAACCGCGTATTTGTTTATTATCGATCTCCAAAGAGACCTTCTTGTCAATAATCTTCCTGATTCTCGGGCTGGCAGACTCGATGCCGTGGTATATTTTTACGCAACCGGCCTGGCGCATCCTTGCCAACCAATCCTGACTAATCGTATCCACCCTGGAAAAACAGGACCATCCAATCCTGGCTTTGCGGATCCCGGAAAGCAGCTCGAGAAACCATTTTTTCTGAAAAGTAAGGCAGTCGTCGGAAAACGAAATACTGTCGCAGCGGAATTCTTTTTTTGCATAGGCGATCTCCTCGATCACTCTCTTTACGGGCTTGCGCCGCTGGAAGCGCCACATCTGATGGACAGAACAAAAACTGCATCCAAAGTGGCACCCGCGGCTGGCTGACAGCGACACATTGACTTCTTTTTCGTAGTCGGCCTTTTGCCCTCTCATCATTTTCAGATAGGGCAGCAAAAGGTCGAAGGCGGGAAAGGGTAAAATAGAAAGGTCTTTGATCAACTCCCGGTCGGGATTATGCCTGATTTTACCATCACGCATAAAAGATATCCCGGCAATGGTCTCTTTCGCACGGTTATTCTCTATCGCCGAAAGCAGCTCCCGAAAGGTCTCTTCCCCCTCCCCTCGGACGAGATAGTCCGCACCGCTCAACCGGATGGTTTCTTCCGGGGCAAAAGTCGGATGTATCCCGCCGATCACGATGGGCACGGCCGAGGCTTTTTTGAACTGGCGGCAGAACTCCGCGCAGAAAGGCAGATGGATCGTATTACAGGTTATTCCGATAACATCCGGCCGCCTGAGCGTGATGATCCGTACGGCTTTCCCGATAATATCCTCTTCCAGCTCGCCTTTGAGCTCGCAATTCAGATCTACGATCTCTATATCCTGCCATCCGGAATTACGGATGTATCCGGCCAACTCAGCCAAATTCAGCGGCACGACATTAGACCAGGTCCAAAGCGGATTGACCAAAATTACCTTCATCTCATTTACCCTTAAGCCTGAGTGCTTATCTTCATCTTTTGCATCCCTTTGCTAATTTCCCGTTTATAGCTTTTGACCCTGCCCAGACTTTTATAACTTTGGGCCAGCAAAAAGTTTATTTCCGGATTATTTGGATAGACGGCCTCGGCGCGCCGCAGCCTGATGATTGCCCGCGGGTAATCCGCGATCTCGGCATAACTCCTGCCTAAAACAAAAGACAGCTTGTCTTGATAACCTCGGGCATCCATCCTGCCTGCGGCAGCAATAACCTCTCTGAACCTGCCCAGATGAAAATAGTTTCTGGCCAAGGCCAGAACAAACAGGCCGCGCAAAGAAATATCCTTTACCAGCGCTACTCCCCTTTGATACCCCTGAACCGCATGAAGATAATCACCCTGCTTTTCATAACAATCACCTAGATGATAATCAATCAACGCCTTTGTGAATCGCTCTTTTGATAATTTTCTGGCGCGGGAAAAATTAGCGATGGCGGAATCATACTGATTCAGGTTTTTCAGATATACCCCTTTTCCGAAATACCGGCTTGCCCGCGCAGAAGGATATTTTCCGCCGGAAGAGTAATCCGGGGCCTTGAACCATTTTTTCAAAATACTCTTGTGCAGTTTATCAAAATACGGCCTGGAAAAAATCAGGCCGGTTTTATGGGCGCTCAGAATAACCATATGTTCCCAAAAAGCCCCCAGCTCAAACCTGGTTTTTCCGGTTACCGACCGTACAAAAATTTCTTTTGCCTCCTGAGAAGTCACTCCCGCCTGCGGGGAAAAACAAAGGCGCATATCAAAAACTACTCCGGAACCGGTATTGAACAATGCCTGTTCGCTAATCCCTGAAATCTTGTATTTCTTTGGATAGCGGTAGACTTGCGAATCTTTCATCAGATCAAACTTGATGCCGTCTCCGGGTATCGTGAGGAAATCTTTGTGTTTCGCGCAGAGAGCGGCTTCCGCTTCTACCTCCTTGGCGGTCTGGGTGGGAAAACCAAGCATAAAAGAAGAAAAGGGATATATCCCCAGTCCCCGGCACCACTTAATCACCCGCAGGACATGCCTGACCTGGGTGCCTTTCTCCATCAAGTCGAGTATCCTCTGGGTAAGCGACTCCACTCCCAGATAAACCCAG
This sequence comes from Candidatus Omnitrophota bacterium, assembly GCA_028716305.1. Classification (GTDB taxonomy): domain Bacteria; phylum Omnitrophota; class Gorgyraeia; order Gygaellales; family Profunditerraquicolaceae; genus JAQUQA01. Next base: position 7,038 of record JAQUQA010000009.1, read on the forward strand.
CGGCATCCGGAGGCATGGGCTATTTTAAGCGCCCGGCGGCTTACCTCTTTAGCCGGCCGGAAACCCGAGAGCCCGTAATAAACATGCAGTTTGGCCGAGATAATTTTTTCGCTCAGCCTCTGCAGGCTGGCCGCCGAGATTTGTTCATCACAAAAAAGAAAATACTTTACCCCGTGCACCTTCTGCTGTAACTGCATTTCCTTGACCACGTTTTCCTCCGAGCGGATCCGGTAACCCGCGGAGTAATTCTGAAAGTGGTCGCAAAAGGCGCATTTGTTCCAATAACATCCCCGGGATGCCAGTATCGGCAACACCGGCTGGGGAGTAAAATATTTTTTCAGATCAAAATCCGAAAAATCAGGAAAAGCAATTTCATCCAGGTCCTTAATAAATTTTTCCCGGTTAACCAGAATTCTTTTATTCCTGCGATACACCAGATTCGGGACGGCAGCGAACCGTTGAGCGAAAAAATTCCTTATCAACTCAACCAACGGCATCTCTCCTTCCTTATAAATAAGATAATCCAAAAAGGGAAAGGCGCGCATAATTTGCCTGCTGTCAAATGATGAAGCAAAATAACCTCCCAGGATAATCGGGGTGCGTGACCTTTTTTTAAGCATTTTTGCCAGGCAAAGGGCATATCTGATCTGGTCGATATTCGCCGAGAGCCCGATCAGATCGGGTTTTTCCGCAAGGATCCTCTCAACGTCCGGTCCAATAATCCTTTCGGCATTGCGCCGGTTTGACGGATCATCATTTTCCAGAAAGGCATGCAAAAAATAATTGTAGCAATTACGCAGCCGCTCGAAAAACTGCCAATAAAAATAGTAGTTCTCGATATAAGCGTGTTTATCCGTAAAAGACGCTTCCCCTTTTTTAAAGAACCTCTTACACTTTTCGATTTCCCTGCGGGAAGCAAACATCTCTACAGGGATACAGGTATTATAGAACTGATTGGAACAGCTGCTGCAGGAAGGCAGATAAATCCTCGCCGGGTCGTTAAAAAAATCGATATTCAGATCTATATTCTTTACGGCCAGGCCGGGTAATTCTTTCTTCAATTGGCCTTTTAAATAGGCAATACCCAGGGGGACGCCGCTGGGCCAACAAAAAGGAGGATAAATCAGGGTAAGCTTCATTTAGGATAGCTGTTTCTGCGTTTGTATACTTTCGCGGAGAAAAGCCGCTCCATTTATGGCACGGATGGGTTTTGTCCGCTTAAGTGTTTTTGCCCCTTAAAGAAACCCGGGCTTTGAGCCTGGGTGAACTCCATTTTATAGTAAAAGCCATAATTCGGCAACCGTTATTCCGCATCTAAACCCCAGAGGCAACTTGAACAGTAATTTCATAACTTATTAGAAATAAGGATGTTAAGTCCCTGGACTAAATATGAATGTTTTTTATCCCTCAAGCTTTTTAAGAACCGCGTCTTTATTAACCCGAAGGCCTATTCTTTTTTTAAGTAAATCTCCCAGGAGCCTATGCCCGGCCCCGTCCAACGGCTTTAGCTTCAGGTAGCTGCGGGCTAATTTCTCTGCCCGATCATAATTCCCGCGGCCAAACTCAATCGCGGCCAGGCCGAACAAGGCTGCGTCTATCTCTTTATTGCCTTTAAGAGAAGCACTAAAGTCTTTTCTTGCGCGCATAACCTGCCCTTTTGCCAAAGCAATTACGCCGAGTCCGGTAAGGGCAAAAGGATTTAACGGATCGACGCAAAGGATCCTCGCGAATTCTTCTTGCGCCCGCCTAAGGTCTCCCTTCTGCAGATAGAGCGCCCCGTAATTATTATATTTGGAGGCATAAGCCCGCTCTAGGCTGATCGATTTCTCGTAATACGCCTTTCTGCCGCTTAACTCAAAAAGCTTAAAATATACGGCAGCCGGCATTGAAGCAGCCAGACGCTGCTTAGCTTTGCCCGGCAAGAAGAAGGCGGCCAACTGATCGGCGAGAAATCTGTATCTCATCGGGGTAAACCCTTCGTTTACCGAATAGGATATGGTCAGGCAGCGCGGATGAGGAATTTTTCTACGGCAAAATTGCACGACTTCCTCAGGAGTAATCCAGGGCCTGTATTTTGCGATCATGGTCTGGGGCCGGGATTTCCGTAAATTATCGACTACCAGGTAATCGGTATCGATATCCAAAAGCGTATTGCCCTTGAATTCCGGCAGGGAATCAATGGTGGTAATGATCAATTTTCTGCCGAGCAGCCGCAAGGTCGCCCTGTTTTTTTGGAAACGTAAACAGGCACTTCTGCCGTGGGCATCGGGGGCCCCGCGCAGGATCTCTTTAAAGACGGCGGTGAGATGATTTTTTAATCCGGGAAACTCTTTTTTCCCCCCGGGAACTACCCAATAAAGATCCCCCACAATCCCTTCTCGCAAGGCCGGATAAAGGAAATTTCCCAGGTTCATCTGGCTGTCGAAATCATTATGGAATCTTAAGAAAGCGGCGCTTTTGGCCAGATTACGCTTGATTTCCCGAAGGGTGCCGGGCAGCACCAGGCTTTCTTTTAAAGATAAGACAGGATAATAGGAGAAGTCGATATGGGCGTCGATATGCACCAGGGTGGCCATCTTGATCTTTTTTTTCCGCCAGATCTCCAGGGCCTGATGATGATCTTCGATTAGATGGCAATCCCGATATTGATCCGTCTTAGGCACGCCTTTTCCTCTCATGAGAATCCCCCGTAAGTATCAGGGCAAAGTTATGGCGCAATAATTCTTTAAGGAATCCTGTGATCTTTTCTGCCCTTCCCCGACAGGCCGAAGCGGAACTGATAATTTCCCGCAGCGTATGGTTACCGTTAGAGAGGCCGGCCACGTGTTCCTGCAGCTTATCCAGGATAATTTTTTCGGGAGGGCGCAGCATATTGATAAACAGGCTGTGGGTAATATCCTGCGGCAGGTAGATGGCTGCGTCTCTGTTCTTCTTTAGACCCCCTAAGGCCAGCGGATAAATCCCCCCCGGGTTATCCCTACCCGGATACCCGGAACTGCCCAGCAATGATACGCTGTTCTTCTTTAATAATATCTGGAGCAGAAAATGCTGGTATCCCTTCTGGTCTGCGATCAGCCTGAGACGGTTATTGAAAATCTGCAAAGTGCCCAGATCAACCCCCCGGCGAAGCGCCTGGGTAAAATCCTCCGCTTCCCGTTGAGATAACCCCTTTTGCAAGGTATAACCGTTATCTTTTTTAACGACAACCCCGAATCTGCGCGGATCGGAGGCGACACAAGAATAGGCAGACAGGGCGAAAGGCTTGAATTCAACAGAATCGATGTATTCGGCGTGATCTTTCAGGAAATCCACGGTTTTCCAGGCCTCTTTTCTGGTCTCTCCCGGAAAACCGAAAAAGACCATGCAATGATTGAGGATCCCCGCGTGATGGCTTTTTTTGAGGATGCGGGAGGTTACCTCCACTTGAGTGCCTTTTTTCATCAGGTCCAGGACCCTTTGCGACCCGGATTCCATCCCCCATTTGATCAGAGCGAATCCCGCTCTGCGCATCAGCCTTAAGGTATGACTGTCATCAAACCCCCGGTCAAATCTGGCAAATTGATAAAAGTTTGCTCCTTTGAGTTTTCTGGAAATCAGCTCCCGGCTAAGCTGCCTGGCACGCGCGGGAGGAAAATCATCATCGTGAAAAGTAAAATTGCGGCATTGGTAACGATCCTGCAGATAAGCGATAGTCTCCGCTGTTTTTTTAATGCTAAACATGCGCAGCGTTCCGAAGGTATTACGGTGATAGTCGCAAAAGGCGCATTTCTTCCAGCTGCACCCCCTGGCGGTCTGTAAAGGCAGCAGCCTTTGCGGAGAAAGATACCCGTCCAGGTCGAACTGGGAAAAATCAGGGCAAGCCAGATTGTCTAAATCAACAACCTCTTTTAAGGGGTTTTCTTTTATCCGGCTTTTTTCCTTGTAAAAAACATTGGGGATCCCGGCTGGAGACTTTCCCGCATCAAGCCTTTTGATCAAGGCAGGCAGCGCGAGCTCCCCCGGTCCGATCACCAGATAATCGGCGAACTCATTTTTCAACACGCCCTTAATCTGTCCGGCGCCCAAAAAAGGGGTGAAAGATCCACCGATAATCAGGGGTATCCGGATTTTTTCTTTCAGCCGCTTACGAATGGCAAATGAAAATGGTTCGGGTTCATCCAGAGAAAACCCGACATAATCAGGATTGGCCTTGATAATTTCTTTGAGATAATTGTCGATCAGCCCCAGCCCATCACATTCTTTTTGCTCGATATAATAGGCCAGCACGGACATGAAAATAACATAGAGGTTAACGAATTTATTGGTGCTGAAGGTATCGCAATAACTGCGCAGGTTTTTCTGGCGGAAAAAATACCAATAAAGGTCTTTAAGTTCCTTGCGAAAAAAGGAGAACCCGTTTTTCCGGATCTCCTGCCGGTATCCGCCGATCCCGATTTTATCCAGATCGCTCTCTTTAAGATCGTTTATCAGGCCCCAAAGCCCAGCCTGATCCCGGACAAACATCTCTTTAATGAAACCGGTCTGGCCCTTAACCACAACCGTCCTTATCCCCTGCCGGCGGCAGGCAGCCACCAGCATCGCGCACCCCAAGGGGGGACAATCAAGGATCGCCTTTGGGCTGACAGGTTCAATTAAGACCAGGGTACTCATTATTCTTTTATCTTTTGCTTTTTCTTGCGTTTTTTTGCGGCAGATGCTTTACGGCGCAAGGCCTGGATTTTAAGCTCCGGGACGCAGGAGGTGAAACTCCGGTCATAAAGCCAGGAACGCGCCGGGCACCATTTGCACTCTTCGATCAAACGGCAACTTAGGCAATCGCGCCCTCGGCTAAGTTCTATACGGCGAGAGAACCCGCTTAATCTTTTCCACGCGGTTTTTATCCCGCCGGGTAATATTTTAAACCTGGGAGATTCGATCATCAGGCAAAGCTTCAATTCCCCCCGGGGAGTAATCGCGGCCTGGCACGCTCCCGCTCCGCAGAAAAAAACCCGGCCTTTGTTTTTGGATTTTTTCGCTATGGGCATAAATCCCCTCCCCGGGCCGGGTTTTCGATGATCTTTCCGCGGCATAAATAAGGTTCGCTTGAACCGTCGATTCGGCGCGAAAGGATATTATCCAGACGATGGCCGGCACCCAGAGAACGGCAAAACCTTTTAATCTTGGCAATCTCCCCCTGGTTCTCCTGCAAAACGCAGGTTTTAAAACCAAGGGGGATTCTATTTTTTTTAAGCTCCCGGATCGCCCGAAACACCTTTTGCTGCGAACCTTTCAGGCCGGTAATCTTCTCAAAAGACAAACGGCTGATCGCCGGAATGGTAATATCGATTTTCCCGGGCTTAAGCCCTGCTAAGATACGCGCGGTTCTGGCATCGATCAGAGATCCATTAGTATAAACAGTGGTGATAAAACCTTTTTTCCCGGCGTATCCGAGGATAGGAAGAATGTCCTTGCGCAAGAAAGGTTCGCCTCCGGTAAAACCCAGATAAAGGCAGCCGATCTTCGCCAATTCGTCTAAAATCGCGTATACCTTTTTGGTCTTAAGTTCCGGTTTTTTTCGGTAAGACAAAGGGATATAACAATGCCGGCAGAAAAAGTTACAGCGGTAAGTCAGCTCAAACATTACCCGTAAAGGAAAAGACTTGTTCTGAGCGGACCGGCTAACCTCATTCAGGAAGGCCGAATAATCTCTTGTACGCATAATTTAGTTTTGAAAACAGTAAACGCTTGGGGGAGCTATCTGCTTATTATTATACCACTATCCGGAAGACAGATAAATAGCTTAAGAGGGAAGGTAAAAAAGAAAGGGCGCTCCTTTTACGTAATCTCATCCAGGGCCCAGGCAAATGCCTTAATGCCTTCTTTGCCCAATTTTTTGCGTAATTCCTTCACGCACAAGAGAAGCTGTTTTGCCTCGTTTTCCTGGCAGGCCGCATACAAAACATTGTTCCTGCCCGGCCAGATGTCATCGCCTAAATGCGTGCCTGAGGTCCGGCCTTTGCCAAAGACACCCCTGATTTTGGTATAATTCCCCAAGGCGCAATTTTCTAAAATCTCCATTACTTCTTCGTCAATCGCTTCGTTATAAGCGATCATCACCATCTTCATCTCTTCCTGCCTCCGTTCTTCTTGATCCTTGCCTCAAACACCGCATAAAGTGTGGGGACAAAAAGCATAGTCACCAGAGTAGATAGCGTCAGGCCGCTGATCATAGTAATACCTAAGGGCTGCCAGATCTCCGAGCCTTCTCCTGTCGAAATGGCCAACGGAAACAGACCGGCTAAAGTAGTAACCGTGGTCATCAAGACCGGCCTTAACCTTTCTTTGCCTCCGACAGTCACTGCTTCCAGCATTGATAGCCCGCGGGCGCGCAGGATATTGATGTAGCTTACTAATACAATGGCATTGTTGACGACTATCCCCATCAACATGACCAGCCCGAGAAAGGTAATGATGCTCAAGGTGGTGCCGGTCAGGGCGAAACCCAGGATGACTCCGGTAAAGGTAAAGGGAACGGCAAACATGACGATTAAAGGATCGAGCAATGATTCGAATTGGGCGGCCATGACCATGTAAACCAGAATAATGCCCAAAGCGACCAAAAAGGTCAGATCGCGAAATGCCTTGCCCTGTTCTTCTGCCTCGCCGCCGAAATTTATCACAATATCAGAAGGGATGATCAGTTTATCAATGCCTTTTTTGATATCCTCAACGACCCTGCCCATCGAACGCTGGTAGGTGTTGCACTCAACCCTGAGCACCCTTTCGCGGTTCTTGCGCTCGATCTCGATGGGACCCACGGTTTCATAGACCCTGGCGACGGTGCTTAATCTGATCTGTTTTCCGGTATAAGGAGAAACCATGGAAAGGTTTTCCACATCCTCCGGCTTAGCGCGAAACTGTTCTTCCAGGCGCACGTAGATATCATAGGTTTCTCCCTTCTCGCGGTATTTGGTGGCGGTTGCCCCCTCGACAAAGGTTTTGATGCTATCGGCGATAGTGCGCATATTTAACCCTAAGGCCGCGGCCTTTTCCCGGAACACTTCTATTCTTAGCTCCGGTCGGTTTAATTCCCGGGAAATACTGGCGTCGATCGTCCCCGGAGTTTTTTCCATGATCTCTTTAACTTTTTGCGCCAGGGTATCGGTGTCTTCGAAAGAATGGCCGATAATCTCAACTTGCACCTGTTTGCCAGAGGTCCCGGTAATGATTTGTCCGATAAAACTCCCCGTGGAAATATTCATTTTTATCACGCCGGGGATTTGTTTGATCTTTTTTCTGAGAACCTGTGCTACCTCTTTAACCGAGCGTTTTCTTTCGGTCTTTGGCACAAGCTTTACCCCGGCCGAAGCGATGTGGCTTCCCGATTGCTGCCCCATCACCGCGCCGATGCCCGTACTCTGCCCGCTTCGCGCATACATAAATCGCGCTTCGGGAACATCATCCCGAAATATATCTTCTATCTTCGTGGCCAGCTTATCGGTTTCTTCCACGCGCGTGCCGATAGCCAAATCCACCGTTGCGCGCATGTCGCCCGTATCCTCCTCGGGGATGAATTCGTTCCCCACAAATTGAGTCAAAAATAAACTGAAGGCAAAAGCCCCCAGGAAACCAAAAATAACCGTCTTCTTGTGCCGCAGGCACCAGGCCAAAGACCTGGCGTATAAATCCTCCCAGGTCTTAAACCAATGCTCGGAAAGCTCGTAGAACCTGCCAAACCATTTATTTTTTCCCGCGGCCCGGTTACCGGCGGGTTTCATCCATTTGGAGCAAAGCATCGGGCTGAATGTCGCGGCGGTAAAAAGCGAGGCAATAAGCGTGACCGTAACGATAATCGCCAATTCTCCAAACATTATTCCCACCAACCCGTGGATAAAGATCATCGGGGAAAATACCACGACCGTGGTTAAAGTCGATGCCGCTACGGCAAGAAACATCTCCGATGCGCCAAAGATCGATGCTTCATGAGGACGCTGCCCCCTTTCCACATGCCGATAGACGTTATCCACAATAACGATGGCGTTGTCCACGACCATCCCGATAGCGATAGTCAAAGAGGAAAGACTGATGGTGTTGATGGTCTTACCGCTTAGATAAAGATAAATAAAGGCGATGAGCAAGGAAAACGGAATTGTTAAAGCGATGATCAGACTGGGCAGAAACCGGCGTAGGAAAAACCAGACAACCAGGATAACCAGGACCGCTCCGATCCAGACCGTGGATTTAAGCGTATTCAAGGAGTTGATGATATCGCTCGAAGAATCCATGATCACATGGATCTTTACGTCCTTGGGCAGGGTTTTTTGCAACTCCTCTAGTTTTTTCTTCACCAGGGTGGCCACCTGCACGGTATTGGTACCGGTCTGTTTCTGCACCATCATCAAAAGACCCTGCTGCCGGTTGATGCGCACGATCTGGGTTACTTCTTTAAAACTGTCTTCCACCCGGGCCACGTCTTTTAGGTAAACCAGATTGCCGTTACGCTTGCCTAAAATAACAGTATTTATCTCTTCGGGAGTTGCAAATTCTCCGGGGACACGCAAGAGATAATCTGTAAGTCCGGACTTTATGTTACCGGCCGGCTGAGTGACATTTTCCTTGGCCAAAACATCCTGGACATCCAGGATGGAGAAACCGTATCCTTCGAGCTTATGCCTGTCGATCCAGATATTGATCTGCCTCTCCAGACCTCCATTAAGCTGCACCGTGCCTACACCGGGCAGTTGCCTTAAGGGATCGGCTATCCTGTTGTCGATCATGTCAAAAAGCTCGGGGTAGCTTTGATCGGCAGTAACGCCCATATAAAGGACCGGCATCATTGCGGTATTGAATTTAAAGATATAGGGATTTTCCATCTCATCAGGAATATCGGGAAGGAAGCGCTTAGCAAGCTCAATACGGTCGCGGATATCGTTTGAGGCCTCATCGAGATTGGTGCCCCAGATAAACTTGAGCGTGACTACAGAAACTCCTTCCAGCGAACGGGAAGTAATTTTTTCCAGCCGTGGCGTGGTAGCCAGCTGGTTCTCTAAAGGCTCGCTGACCTTTATTTCTACGTCTTCAGGGCTGGCTCCCGGGTAAGCGGATATCACAGAGATCGCCGGAGGCTCGATCTCCGGCATAGAGTCTATCCCCAGACGAGTCAGGCTGTATAGCGCCAGGATAATAATCGCCGAAAAGATCATTATATTGGTAACCGGCCTTTTTACGCCAAATTCCGGTAAATTCATTTTAAGCTGTCTCCTTTGGTTGCTGCCTTCGAACC
>JAQUQA010000010.1 GCA_028716305.1 Candidatus Omnitrophota bacterium
GCCAGCTTCGACCTGCCGATTGCCCTGGGGGTCCTGGCGGCCAGTGGGCAGTTGGACAGCCAAAGATTGAAAAATTATTATGTTTTAGGAGAACTTTCCCTGGATGGCTTTGTCAGGCCGGTAAAGGGCATTTTACCTATCAGTATGGCAGCGGCAAAGACAATCGGCAAGAATCTGGTCATCCCCGAAGATAATGCCCGGGAGGCGGCCCTGGTCAGGGGGATCGACTCTTACCCGATCAGATCGCTCAGGGAAACCGTGGAGCTCCTGCACCAGCAACATATGATCAAGCCGCTAGCGCCGGATATGGAAGCAATATTCAAGAATATACCCGACTATACGGTTGACTTTTCCGAGGTCAAGGGCCAGTTTTTTGCAAAACGCGCCCTGGAGGTCGCGGTTGCCGGAAATCACAACCTGCTGATGATCGGACCACCCGGCAGCGGTAAAACCATGCTGGCAAAAAGAATTCCCACGATCATGCCGGAACTCTCCCTCGAGGAGGCGCTGGAAATAACCAAGATCCATTCCGTAAGCGGCAGCCCGCTGTCAAAGGAAGGGATTAATTTCTTAAGGCCGTTTAGAAACCCCCATCATAGTATTTCCGACGTCGCCCTGGTCGGCGGCGGGTCTCTGCCCCAGCCGGGGGAAATCAGCCTGGCGCACCAGGGGGTGCTCTTTTTAGATGAGCTGCCGGAATTTCATCGTAGTTGCCTGGAAGGGCTGCGGCAACCCCTGGAAGACGGCTCTATCCATATCTGCCGGATCGCCAGGAACTTTTCTTTTCCCGCTTCTTTTATGCTGGTCTGCGCGATGAACCCCTGTCCCTGCGGATATTATACCGATCCGACAAGGAATTGCCGGTGTAATCCCGGAAAGATTGCCGGTTATATGAATAAGATTTCCGGCCCTCTTTTAGATAGGATCGACATCCATATTGAACTGCCGCCTTTAAAATATAAAGAGATAACCGACAAAAAAGAAGCCGAGGCCTCTCTTTTGATAAAATCGCGGGTGGAAAAGGCGCGCGAATTACAGCGGCAGAGATTAAAAAATGAAGGGATCGTCTATAATTCCCGGTTGAATGCAAAAATGATCAAGAAATTCTGCTTTCTAAGATCCGCTCCGGCGGACCTGCTGAAGGCGGCAATGAAAGAGCTGGGATTATCGGCCAGGGCCTATGACAAAGTCCTCAAGGTAAGCAGGACAATCGCCGATCTGGCGGGATCAGAGACCATTGAGACGGGGCATGTCAAGGAAGCAATCCATTACCGCAGCCTGGATATGCAACGCTAATCGTTGCTCTTGATCTGAAGCGCCCTTTCTATCTTGGCGATCAAGGCATCCTTATAAAAATAAAGGCTAAAAGCACTTTCATTATCTACACCGATCTGACGAAATAAGCTGTAAGAAGTTACCTGGCTTAACGCGAACTCAATACGCCTCTTTTATAAAGTCGCGCCAATCTAAAATTACCGGCTTTCTCCGATCTTGTCTAAGATACCATCTGATTTTAATTCGACAGAGTTCTACGGTATATATTAAGGCCCTGACCGTATGACTGATTGAATAACCTGTCAGCATAACTGTTGAGCTCCTGAATCGCCGCCTTGCTTACAATGACCTCAATTTCTCCTTCGTTGAATTTCCGGACGATATCCTGAAAACTGCTGATTACGGTAAGGTCGGGTTCCTGCGCATATAGCCAAATATCATAGGCATTGCGCTTCATGTAGCCGGATTGTAAATACCAAATCATTGTTTCGACGGCAAACAACTTCTGCTTTTCATAATCCCCAAACACGGCAAATAAAAGCGGGGAACTTAAAGGTAAATTGCTTCCGTCCGTATTTGCTCTATCAAATAAGCCTGATATCCGGCTTTGAAATCTTGAGCGATCCTGCAGTATGTTCAATGCGCGCCCCAGGGCGACCTCATCCGGTATGAAATATTCATTCAAATCTGCGGGAATTGCTACGGATGTCTTTGGTTTTACAAATTTTTCGATCCAGACAGAACATTGTTTAAAAATGACCTTCCGGCGGCGTTTATGAATTTCTTGCGCATCAGATGCCGCTTGCCAAAAAATCATACCTGCCGCGATAACTAATACGCCCAAAACCCTGAACCGATGCCTTGGCGGCGCAATTAATCCATGAATAGCAAGACCAATATATATATAACAGGTGGGTAATAAAGGAATTAAGTACCGTTCAAAAAACATAGTAGTCAGTCCTGCGGGTAATAAAAAAAATATTAATACAAATATTAAAAACAATGCCTTTTTCAATTTAAATATCTGAAAAGAGTAGAATAATCCCAGCATTCCAAAGAATATTCCGGGCCAAGTCAAAGCCGAAATGAGCACTTTTGGAACCAGCCCCCAGGACCGCTCCATTCCCGGCAAATTACGCCCAAAGATATGGCCGACAACCGCCTTAAGTAAGGTCAGAGGCGCAGTCCATATAAAAGGGACAAAAATAAGCACAGGCGCAAGAAAAGAAATGAAAAATAGAAGGACGGCTTGGGCTCTTTCCCGATATTTTCCCCCTCCCTGGCTTAGCGGTAATGAACATAAAAGAAATACTGCGGGCACAATAAAAGGAAGGTATATAAATTTACTTGAAATGGAGAGCCCCAGGAAAACGCCGCTCAATATAATCTTTTTATTCTCCAGTTGTTCTATGCTTATAAGGGTTATAAGGGAAAAAAGATAAAAAGTCATTGCAACGGTATCGCTAAGCAAATAACTGCTATACCGGAAAAAAAGCGGGGAGACAACAAACAGTAAAGCGGTTATAACAGCCCCTAACATACCCTTTCTTCTAAAAAAAAGGAAAAGGGCCAAAGGGGCCAGGGAATTTATAAGTATCACGATCAAGCGCCCAATAATCAGCTGCCGCGCCGGGTTGAAAAAGAATTCGGCCATATATTTAGACAGCTCGCATAACATCGCTCCGAAATCACCGTGTACAACAGATGTCAACGCGCTTGAATGGGTGACAAGAAAATCTATGGAATAGGATATAAATAATAAACTGGAAACTGTTCCTGCGGGTATATGTAAATTCGTCGGAAACTGATTGGCAAAAAGCGCTACGGACGAACTCATAATCGCAAACTCATCTAAGCCGATGGGAGGATACCAAACAAGTATGGCTGACGGAAACCTGCTGAAAAAAAATAGCACAAATAAAAAAACCGAGACCATCAACTTGAATTTGCCGCTCTTTAGAATACCATCCAGCATAAGGACCTCCTTAAAAAATTACCTTGTTGTGCTGGCTTCTAAACGGATATCTTCGCTAAAACCGCCTACCATCTCAGATGCTTGGGACTCTCCCTGCTCATTTGAGATAACAGTTATCTTCTCCAAATAAGCAATGATCGCTTGATTGTATCCTTTTGTTTCAACGTATACCCTTACGACCCTGCGCAGGAGCGCTATTGCTTTATCATAATTTTTTCATAGAAATTTCCATGCCATAAATAGTAATCGCTGCCCCACCTTTCTCTTCCCAATTGAATGCAAAAATGATCAAGAAATTCTGCTTTCTAAGCTCCGCTCCGGCGGAACTGCTGAAGGCGGCGATGAAAGAGCTGGGATTATCGGCCAGGGCCTATGACAAAGTCCTCAAGGTAAGCAGGACCATCGCCGATCTGGCGGGATCAGAAACCATTGAGACGGGACATGTCAAGGAAGCAATCCATTACCGCAGCCTGGATATGCAACGCTAATCGTTGCTCTTGATCTGAAGCGCCCTTTCTATCTTGGCGATCAAGGCATCCTTTTCAATGGGCTTGACCAGATAATCAACTACACCCCTCTTATAGGCGTTAAGCTTATCGCTATCGCTCTCCAGCGCGGTAAGCACAATGATCGGAATTCTCTGCCCTAAGGGGTCGTTATTCAACATCTCGCATATTTCCATGCCGCCGATGCCGGGCATCAAGAGGTCCAAAAGGATCACCTCCGGCATAAAACTATGCACCTGCGCCATTATGTCTTTGGCGTTCGGCAAAGTCATAACTTCAAATTTTCCGCTTCCTTCCAGGTTTAATTTTGTTATCTTGCGGAAATCCTCTTCGTCGTCTACGATCAGTATTTTTTTTCTGTCCATATCGATTCCCTTTCCATGGTTATCTGGTGCCGCTATTATTAAACTTGCTGATTATTACCGTTGGGCGGGAATATATTCAAGAGCCCCCAGTACAGGCTTATCTGTTTTACCACTTGCACGAAATTTTCAAAATTAACCGGTTTCTGGATAAAGCTGTTACACCCCTGATCATAGCTTTTAATTATATCTTCGTCCCTCTTGGAAACGGTCAGCATGACGATGGGGATTCTTTTTAAATCAGGGTCCTCTTTTACGGTCCTTAAGACATCCATCCCGTTAATTTTCGGAAGGTTGATATCCAAAAGGATCAAGCCGGGCTTGGGACTGCTGGCGCTGTCCTGGTATGTCCCCTGATGGCGTAAAAAATCCAAGGCCTCCTGCCCATCCCTGACTATCCAGAGCCTGTTGATTACCTTTGCTTCCTTAAGCGCCCTCTTGGTTATATCGATGTCATCGGGGTTATCTTCCACCAATAATATCTTGATGATCTTGTGCTCCTGGTCCATTTTTTCTCCTTTTATTTGATCCCGTTCCTTTTTAAGGTTTCCTCTATCTTGATCTTCAGCTCCGGGGCGTCTATGGGCTTGGTGATATAATCTTCGCAATATGACTGGGCAGCCTTGATCTTCAATTCGTCATCACCTCTGGCGGTAAGCATAATTACTACGCTTGACGTCGTCTCCGAATCGGCTTTCAGTTTTTTTAAAACCTCCAGCCCGTCTATACCGGGCATCATTATATCCAGCAGGATCAGGTGCGGCTTGAATTCTTTGGCCGACTTAAACCCCTTCTTGCCGTCACCGGCGATGCTGACCTCATAGTCGCTGATCAATTCCAGGTTCCTTTTCACCAATTTACAAAAATCAGTTTCGTCGTCGATGATCAGTATTTTTTTCTTGGTCATTTTTCATCCCTCCGCTATTTTTAAAACGACGGTTACTTTAGTCCCCTTGCCGAGCTGGCTTTCCAGGTATATCCCCCCTTTGTGCATATTTATGATATTCCTGCTGATGGAGAGCCCCAGGCCGACGCCACCATTCGGGCCTTTTGTGCTAAAGAAGGGGTCAAAGATCTTTTTTAGATTTTCTTCGGGAACCCCCGGTCCGGAGTCTTCGATCTCAACCATGACAACCTTTTCCCCCGGCTGAAGGCTATTCAGGGGGATTTTCTTGCCTATATCATTCTGAAAAGATTCCTCTTCCCTCTCAAAGGCGCGAATAACGATCTTGCCGCCTTCAGGCATGGATTGCATCGCGTTCAGCAATATATTGATGAAAACCTGTTCCAGTTTGTTTTTATCGGCCATAACCCTGGGTAAGTCATTTTTCGTTTCCACTACGATATTGATATTCTCGAATTTGAACCTTACCTTTACCAGACTCAAAGAAGATTCTAAAATGCCGTTTAGGTCTTCAGGATTTAAATCCAGGCTGGCGGCCCGGGAAAAATCCAGCAGGGAGCCGATGATCCTGTTCGCTCTTTTTACGCTGGCCTTGAGCATGGTCAAGGTGTCCTGGATATCGCTTTCCTTGTTCGCTATCTTGTTCTCCAGATAATCGATCCCCTGCATGATTATCCCCAGGGGGTTTCTTACTTCGTGGGCAACTCCGCTGGCCAATTGGCCTAAGGCGCTTAATTTCTCGGACTGGATAAGCTGGTCCTGGGTCTCTTTAAGCTTATTATACGCCTCGCGGATCTCCTTTTGCAGCCCTTCCTTTTCTTTCTTGTTTCTATACCTCTCGATGGCCTTTTTTATAACTATATCCAGGGTATCGCTGTATAAGACGTCTTTGATCAAATAATCATACGCCCCTTCTTTCATCATATCTACCGCGATCTTTTCGCTGCCTAAGGCGGTAACCACGATAAAGGGGGTATCGATATCTTTTCTGTTCATCTCCCTTAATATGTCAAGCGCGGTTACCTCTAAAAGACGGTAGTCGCAGAGTATGACGTCATAAGGGCCTGCGAATATCTTTTGCAGGGCCTCCCGCGAATCCGAGGCAGAATCCACCTCATAATCACCGCCCGCTTTTTGCAGGATCCTTTTTGAGATCTCCAGATGGTCTAAATTATCCTCGATCAAGAGTACTTTTATCGGCATGGCTGATATTATTGTTGCCTGACCTGATTATTTATCTTCCTCTTTCTTGTGGGGCATAGACGACTTCTTCTGTTCCTCTAAGGCTGCTTTAAGATTTTCCTCCGAGATAAAGTTCTTCTCCAGGAGGATCTCGCCGATCAGTTTTTTCCCGATAACCATCTCCTTGTTCTTGGGGATGGTGAAGTAAAAAACTGATCCCTCCTTTAATTTGGAATCTACCCGGATATCCCCTCTGTGTATATGGACTATCTTCTTGGCTATGGTCAGACCCGCCCCCGTCCCCTCGGCGTCCTCTCTTCTACCTAATCTCTGGAATATCTCAAAAATCTTTTTAAAATACTCTTTTTCTATCCCCGTGCCGTTATCCTTTACGTAAAATTCATACAAATCGCCCTTATCGCTGTAGCCGATTTCTATCACCGGTTTCGGCTTATCGTTAAACTTGATGGCGTTGGAGATCAGGTTCAGAAAAACCTCGGTCAGCCTGACGCGGTCACAAAATACCCTGGGGAGGTTGTCCTGGACGATAATTTCCGCGTTTTTCTGTTTTATGGCGTATTCCAGCCGCATCCTGGCTTCGGAGATAAGGTCCCCTGCCGGGATCTCTTCGATGACGCTGCCCTTTTTTTTGAGCCGGGATAACTCCAGAAGGTCCTCGATCAGCCTCTTCATCCTTTCCGTATTGGCCCTCACCCGCTCAAGATAGTGCCTGCCCTCCTCATTCAATTTTTCCTTATAATCATCCTCGATGAATTTAGAATAGGCATCTATGCTCCGGAGCGGTTCTTTTAAATCGTGGGAGACAATGTAGGTAAAGTCGTCCAGCTCTTTATTGACTTCCTCCAGAGATTTTTTTTGATACTCTAATATGTCTCTTGAATCCCTTAAGTCATGCTCTGCCTTCTTGCGCTCGGATATTTCTTTAACCAGCGTCTCTCTCTGTTTGAAGAATTTAGATATTAGCCGCGCAATATCGCCAAACTCGCTGGTATCTTTCTCTAAACTACGAAGATTATCTGGATTTTCTGTCTTTAACGCACGGGTGATTATCGCGAACGGCTCTTCTAGCGCGCCTTTTAAGAACACCACTATAAAAATAATAACCGAAATCGGAAAACCAATAAATATTATCGCCGCATTTCTAGAAAAAACCTTGTAAATTTCTAACTCCTTGGATTCTATGGAAACATAAAAATACGCTGCCGACTTCCCCTGCCATCCGGGCAGCTCTCTGGAGAAAATAATTGTACTGGTTTTTACCAGAACATCAAAAGGAGGAACCGCCTGTTCTGTAGCGCTGATTTTAACCTGTCCTCCCAGAAGCCTTCCCAGATCATCGATATAATGCTTATCCCATAGACGGCCGGCAAAAAAATAACCTCGAACAGGGGTCTTTCTTTTCGCGTCTGCAGAAGGATGTATTGTGGCCCCGCGGATCTCCATTAAACCTACAGGGGTATTTACAAAAAAATGACAAAAGGCACTTTCTGAAAATATTTTCTTAATTTCTTCCTTGGGAATAACTAACTGCTCCAGGCCGGCGGCATCGCTGGCCACGTAATAAGCCGGGGAAAGATCTAATCTATATACCCAGATCGCATCCGCCTGGTAGGTCTTAAGGGCATTCTCATCAATATTTTTTTGAGCCCATTCGATACCGCCACGAGAGCCGACGAAATCCACCATCTCGTCCCAATAGGTATAATCAAATACTAAAGCCTTAAGGCTTGCCTCTTTCAGGCTCAAAAGATTATCTAGGTAAGTATTTCTCTCTTCCATATTCTCCTTGAACAGAGCATACATCCGTCTATCTTCAAGCGACCGGTAAAAATGCCTTCCCGCGGTAAATATGGCCCCCAGTAATACCAGCAATAAAATTACTTTTGTGCGGATTCTCATATATTTAATATTATCTTTTCTGTAAATGCAGGGATTGTAGAATTAAAAAGGCAGATAGCGAGGGATAAAATAACTCGTTTTCGTATTTTTTTTCTTTTCTTTTGCATCATATCACGATACTACTTATGTTCCTAACTTATTATGTTACTATATCTAAGTGGAATTTCAATATAATTATGTAGTTTCATATCTTACTTTCCC
Source organism: Candidatus Omnitrophota bacterium (assembly GCA_028716305.1). Taxonomy (GTDB): domain Bacteria; phylum Omnitrophota; class Gorgyraeia; order Gygaellales; family Profunditerraquicolaceae; genus JAQUQA01. The sequence goes on from JAQUQA010000010.1 coordinate 8,326, forward strand.
AGCTGCTTTAGCTTCCGAAGGTTACCCCGCGCATCTTTGTTCTTTGGATCAAAAAAAAGCATTTTTTTCCAGATTTTTTCGGCTTTTTGCAGATCCCCTGATCTGGCATAAGTAACGGCTAAATTATTATAGCTGCAGAGATAACCCGGGTCCGCCAGAACCGCCTGTTTGAAATAAATGATCGCCTGCCGGTAATCCCGGTTGTCCCCGGAAATCACCCCCAGCTGGTTATAGGCATCCACCAGCCCCGGGTTCAAGGATATGGCCTGCTTGTATTCATAAATTGCCCTCTTTGTAGCTCCGGAATTTCGCAGGTTATCGCCCAATATCTTGTGCGCCTGGCCGTTCTGGGGATAACGGCTGCTGATCTTCTGCCAAAGCACAAGATTGCTCTTCCAGAGAGCATTCCCCAGGAAAGTCCGTGTAGCGTAAAATAGTAATAAGACTAATAACAGCAAAGAGATTTGTCTCTTGATTAATACCGAATGGCTGCTTGCTTTGCTGGAACCGCCACAGCGATAAAGCAGATACGGCAAAAGCAAACAAAAACCCAGGATTGGCAAATATAGATAACGGCTGGCCATATAAATCCCCAGCGGATAGGCCAAATTCGACACCGGAAAGATGGTCAGAAAAAACCAGAGCAGAGAAAATGAAACTACGGGGACCAGATTCCTTTTGCGCCAGGCAAACAACCAGGCGCTCAAGCAGAGAAACACGGCAACCAACAGCTGCCAGGAAAAATACGCCGGCAACCAGGAGCGCGCAGGATTATCGTTGATGGTCGGATAGATGCCGACACCCAAAAGGATCCATTGCAAATAGAGCAGAAAAACCCTGGCCATGACCAGAATTGCCGAATAGAAGCTGCCCCCGGGATACTCTGGGGGCAGGCCGGCGGGATTCGCCAGGAGAATAAATCTCACCCAGATGTAGGATAAAAATATGGCCAGGTATCCTAAATACCTTGCCTTGATATAAACGATGATCCGCCTTAATCCCGTTTTCTTTACCAGGCAATCATAGAGCAGCAAAATTCCGGGCAGGGATAGAGCCATCTCCTTGGAAAATAAGGCCAGCGCGAAACAGCCCAGGGAAAGGGCGTAAAAAATTTGTCTTTTTATTTGTCCCGGCCGCGCATCGTCAAAACGGATGTAAAATAATAACGAAGAAAGGTAAAACAGAAAAAGCAGCAGGTCATCACGGAAAGAGACCACCCCCACAGCTTCGGAGTTGACCGGGTGCAGGGCAAAAAATAATGCCCCCCAAAGGGCGATCAGATTACTTCGGGTAAGAATGCGCAGGAAGATAAAAGCGAGGATGGCATTGGCGATATGCAAAAAAAGGTTCGTCAGGTGATAGCCGAGGGGATTCAGCTCCCAGAACCGGTAATCAATAAAATAACTGAGCGTGACCATGGGGCGGTAGGAAAGTTCTCCGGAGCCGCGGGAATAGTCGACATAATAACAACATCCTCTTTTGACAAAAGAACTTAGGTATTCCCTGGAAAAAAGCAACGGCAGGTTCCCGCGTGATTTTATGAAACCGTTATCGACAATCACGCTGTAATCATCCCAGACAAAAGAATTCCCCAGGGAATTGGCATAAACCGCTGCCGTAATGATTACAATCAGAAAGAGGCATAGCTTAAGCGGGGGGTTTGTGAAGAGGCCGGCAATCATCTTTTAATTAGATACCTCTGGACCAAACCAAACACTTCCTGCGGATTAATTGCCTTCAAGCAAAGATTGTCCGCGCAGGCGGACAGGCGGTGGTTAAATGCGGAAAGGCACGGAGAACACGGTAAATCGGAATAAACAATGCAGGTATTGTTATCTAAAGGCGCGAAGACCTGCGGACTTTCCGGCCCGAAGATCACGATCTTCTTGATCTGTGTCAGCATCGCCAAATGCGCCAGCCCGCAGTCATTGGAGATCAGAAGGTCGCTCGAGAGAAAAAGCTCCATCAGTTCGGACAAACTCGTTTGCCCGACCATACTGGCACATCTGGAGGTGGCCAGGGCCTGCTGAATCAAACCGGCCTTCTTTTCCGCCCCTTCGGTCCCGATTAAGATCAAATAATTGTCCTCATCCTGCAAGATCGAATTTGCCAGCTTAATGAAATTTTCCAGCGGCCACTCCCTAAGGGGCAGGACCCCCTCTCCGGCATTAAGTAACAACGTCCTTCTTCCGGAGGCGGATGCGCTCCCCAGGCCGGAAAGTTTATTCCGCAACGCCTGCCTGGCCGAAGGATCTCCGGTGTACTGCGGGAAAATAATTTTTTCTTCGCGCAATAGAGCGCGAAATTCAGGGGTCTTTTTAGCGGGATCATCTAACGCGTCGGCCAAAGACAGATAGTTGCGGCAGATATGGGTCAGCGGGTTATAAAGATGGCGGTGCGTCAAAAAATTACCCCGATATAAACCCTCAAAGGTATACGGGAAAAAGCCGGCCGTTTTTCGCGGCCGGATCAGATAACCCAGGATGGCGGAAAAGCGGGCGAAGAATTCAAGGTCGAAGGCAAGATCGATTCTTTCGCGGCGCAAGATCTTTAAGGCGCGCAGGGTATCCCCGATCAGATGGAAAAAAGTATCATCACGGATGGTCAGGACGTTTTTTTCCGGGATAATGCCGCAAAGATAGTTAAAAACATCCTGGTTTTTCCGGAAGGTGACATAAAACAGTTCGCTCCTCGGGAACCGCTCTTTGATCCGGACCAGGAGCGGATAAGATTGGATAATCGCCCCTAATTCACTAAGCTTGATAAAAACTATCTTTCTGGTCTCGGCGGGTTTCTTTTTCAAAAATGATCTGCAGCGGTTTAAACCGCTCAAGAAGAGGCACAGCGGGACCCCGACCCAGTAATCGATTTTTCTTTGAAACGATAAATTCATCGCTCTCTTTATTGCCTGGATGCCGGACTATTAAATTGCCTGAATTTGAAAAAAGTGTGCAGATGAAGCAGGTATTTGATTATCGTTTTCAAGATCCCCGCTCCGTAGACCGTCCCGGCGAAGAACCCGACCGTCGAGGCCTCGTCAAAATAACGGGTGCGGATGGGGACCTCTTCGATCTTGAAACCGAGCAGTAAAATCTGCACAATGATCTCCGTATCGAACAGGAATCCGTCGCTGTTATCCTGGAAGTTTATATTTTTAAGTAATTTCGCGGAATAGGCGCGAAAACCCGAATGATATTCGCTCAAATATGTCCCGAAGGCAACGTTTTCCAGGGCGGTCAACAGGATATTGGCGTTGTGTTTCCAAAGCGGCATGCCCCCTTCCAGTGCCCCGCCCTTCATCATCCGCGAACCGAAAACCGCGTCAGCCGTTCCTTTCTTGATCGGGTCGATCAACTGCGGGATCACTTTTGGGTCGTATTGATAATCCGGGTGGACCATTACCACGATATCCGCCCCTGCCTCCAGGGCCTTGAGGTAGCAGGTTTTTTGGTTTGCCCCATACCCCCGATTATGCTCATGGACAAAAACTTTCAGGCCCAGCTTGCGGGCGAGCTCAACGGTATTATCCCTGCTGGCATCGTCGACCAGGATAATCTCATCCACGCTTTCTCTAGGGATATCCGCCAGCGTCCTTTTAAGAGTGGCTTCCGCGTTATAAGCCGGCAGGACGGCAATCACGCGCATCTGTTTCTCATCCTTTAAGTTAGCGGCCGCCTCCAGCTCCTGAAGGTACTTTAATTTACGGCTCTTCCGCGCGTAAATTTCCAGCTGGTCGCGTAAATCGATTTTTACCAGTCTGTTGCGCAAAAGATCATGGTCGAGAAAAAAAGCGGCTACCCGGTATAATCCGGCATTATAACCTTTTACCTTGGTTAACCAGTACTTCAGGGAAAAACTGCGGGCATGGAACCTTTTTTTGGTGAGAAAAAAACCTGCCGCCTCGAGCATTTGCTTTAATGACCTGGCGGTAAAATAATAAAGATGGGCCTGCTTGACCCCCCACCATCTTGCTTTCAGGATCCTGCTCAAAAGGCTGTCGATATCGGGGGTATTGATGCAGATCAATCCATCTTTTTTTAATAATTTCCTCAAACGGATAAGCGTTTCTTTCGGCTCGGTTAAGTGTTCTATCGAGTCGATCAGGAGGACCGCGTCAAAATATCCCGGGTCAAAAGGCGCATCTTTGAGATGGCCGCGAAAGATAGTTTTAATCCCGAGCTTTTCCCGGGCATAATCAACCGCCCATTGGGAGAGCTCGACTCCGTAAACCTCCCAGCCTCTCTTCGCGGCTTCATCGAGGAGAAAACCGACAGAACATCCGACATCGAGCAATCTTCCGGGCTTTTTAAACTTTTGCAGCTGATCAAGAATAGCACGGGCGGAGACCCGGCGCCCCGGCTCTTCCTCAAGGTAAAGCGGGTCCGCCATCAGGCAATAGTTTCCGACCAGTACCTCTTGCTTGGGGCGCGGATTAGCATAGATAAACCCGCATTCCGTGCACCTGACGATGCGCAAGAATGCCCCCGGGGCCTCAGAGGTGATCCGGTAATCCTCTAATTCAATGGCTGAAATATCCCCTTTATATGTCTTGTAGACGACCGTATATCTGGGGGAACCACAGAGCCCGCAATTGACCTTTTCCAAGGGCACCTCGCGCAGGCTCATCTTAAACACTCCCTTACCATTTTTACTGAAAGATCCAGGCAATCGGTCATGAGAAATAGTTTTCGGAAATTCATAAAATCGCTTACCGCGCCGATGCCGACCACCGTGAAAAATAAAAAGAGGATAATGGCGGCCTGGAAACGTTTATCGAAAAAAGAGCGCAGCAGCAAAACCATCTTCCAGAACCCAAACCCGCTCACCAGATAGAACGGCAAAAAAACCGCGCTGATATACCTTAAATTCTGGGAATATGGAACGATTGCCGCTACCAGGAAAAAAGCAATGACAAAAAAGATCATCCCCCCGACAATTTTGCTTTCAAACGCAGACGGGCTGACCTGGAATCTCCCGGTAAACCTCGCCGGGAGCAAAATCGCCAAAAGGGAAAAAACAAAAAAGAACGCGCTTAAAGGACTGACCAGGATGAACTCTTGGAGGAAATACCATATCGGACCGGATTGATAAACTACCCCGTAGCTATTGGTCGGCATGGCATCCTTGACATGTTTTAGGATACCCGTCAAAACGCCTATCCCCCCGGTCAACGCCGCCATAAGCAAAAAGGCAAACAGGATGCTTAAGAGGTAAGCCGCGGACAAAAACATTCCCCGGGGAAACAATTTTTTCTCCCTGAAAAGCACCCAAAGGATCCAGGCAACGCAGAGGCCGTAGATAACCACCCCAGATTCCTTGATCAGCAAACAATAGGTGCCGATGCCGGCAAGAAAAAAATAATTCTTCTTGCGCTCGGGGCTGCTGATTATCGAACAAGAGAAATAAATCAAGCCGCCGCCTAAAAAAGCCAAAAAGGCGTCCTGCCAGGTTCTGATGGAGACCGCGATATCGGCAAAAGAAACGCTTAAGAACAACAGGCCGTAAAGAGTAACCCAGGGATTAAAAAATCTTATTCCGATCAGGGAGAAAACCAGGAAGGAAAGTATGCTAAAAAAAACTGAAAGGTACGCCCCCTGCTTGACATGGCTCACGCCGGAGAGTTTCATCACCCCGGCCAATATTCCGTAATAACCTATTCTCGTCGGGGGAGGATAAATCCATAGCTGCTGATTGGAATTATATTCCTTTACCAGGGATTTGATCCCGGCCAGGCCGGAAACCGCAACGGTCCTTGCCTGATAGGAATAGATATATTCATCCGGGCTCCTGGCAATCGATTCGCGCAGGCTCAGCCAGCGTAAAAAACCACCCAAACAAATCAAAATAAAAATAGCGAATAAAACCGGTTTTTTACCGAAAGTTACCCCGAATACTTTCATGATCTATTTTACTCCCGGAAAAATATTTAGATCAATTATGTTTATTAAAATATCCGCCGATGATCGTATCAGCGATATTTTCCGATAGAAGCCTGTTTCCTTTTACGGTGCAATGCCCGAAGTCCCCGCCAAACATGTCTTTAAAGTAATCGCTATATTTTCCTTTTTTTAGGGCTTCATTGAAAAGCTTCTCGTTGTCAACAAAGACCACCCCTCCGGTTTCAGCGAATATCGCCTTTAACGGCTCCAGGCTGCGGCAGGGATATTGCACGCAAACCAGCTTTATCCCCCGGGAATCAAGGATGTTCTTCATCCGGAGATAATTCCCGGCGGTAACGGGATTATAACGGAAATCTTTTTGGCGGTAAGTCGAATAAATGTTATCTTTACAGGAATCATTATTACGTTGTGGTATCTCGGAAATAAAAATTAACGCCGCGCTGAATACCTCATTTTGAGGGTTTTGCTCCAATTGCTCTCGCAATAATCCTTCGGCATCCGCAAGCCTGCCCTCTTTGACATATAAAGTAACTAGGGTCATTACCATATGCTGGTCTTGCGGCTCCAGCGAAATAGCTTTTTTAAAATAGTATTCTGAATTTTTAAAATCATTCCTGTAGTAGCAGAGATGCCCCATATTCAGGCAGGCAAAGGTATCATCGGGGTTTATCGCCAGCGCCTGCTTGAGCAGTTTTTCCCCGTTAGCCGTATCATTATTCAACGCCAGATATAAAAACCCCAGCCAGGAATATCCCGAGCTGTTCCCGGGATTCAATTGGATCGCTTTTTTGAATAACGCCTCTGCGCTGCGGACATCGAATTTATTTATAGCAATCCGCCCCAATGCCAGATATGAATTTTCGTCGTGCGGATCCGCCTTTTGAGCTTCCTTAAAGAGCGCCTCTGCACCATCGAGATTATTCCCCTCGTCTAGATAAGATAAACCCTGCTTAATATATAAGGCCGCTCTTGCTTTTGCCTGGCCGGGGGGAATCGAGGCAACCGCGGCGTCATTAGGCCGGCCATTTGAAGCAGGCGTTAAATCCGGAAAAACAGTCTTGTGGCGAATTTCCCTGATCTTTACCTCCAGGTGCAGGGAGAGCAACCGTGATAATTTATAGGTCTTCATTGATTTCAAAAAATTTATGAAGGCAAACCGGGAAACGGTCTCTTCGGGCATATGCGGGCTTGAATCATTGATCCCCATCATTACAATCACCATCTGCGGATCATACCTATCGATATTTTCCTGCAGATGTCTCAGGATAAAAGGGCTGCTGGTCGCCGGAACGCCCTGGTCGATCACACTGAACTTCATCCCAAGGTTCTTCTGATTGAGGATTGCCTCTAAAACCGACGGATATTGTCCGGCAGTAGTGGATTCCCCCAAACAAAGGATACGATAAGCCCCGGTTTCTCTGGCAGAAATAAGATTTCGCTGTTCTCGGAAAGATAAAATGATAAATCCGCCTAAACGCAAACCCACTTCCAGCAGGCAGAAAACTAATAATATCCCGAAAAGTACAAGCGAGACTTTTTGCCGCAAGCGGATGCGCCCGGTATTACCTTTGCTATGCTCTAAAGGATTTCCCAATTTCTTATTAGGCAAAAATTAGCAGTGGAATCCGTCTATTTATTCAATACAGTAATATCGAGTGTGGCCGTATCCGTTTTCCCCTTATTGTCCCAGATGGTCAGTTTAACCTGGAAGATCTTTGGCTCGAATGAACCGCTGTAAAAGGTATTTATGGGGTTGGGCGACTTTGAGATGTCCCCGTCACCAAAATCCCATTCGTAAGC
>JAQUQA010000011.1 GCA_028716305.1 Candidatus Omnitrophota bacterium
TCTAAAAGAAAAAGGCGTTGCGCGTATTGAGGGCCGCCAGGATCGCGAACAAAGGGCCGAAGAATACGCGGTTTCTGCCGATCCAGTCATTGAGAAAATTGATCTTGCCTTCCAAAATCGTCACATAGGACCCCGCGCCGAATTCAAGGCCCAAAAACTCTTCTATGGCCCTGAACAAACTCGGCGAAAGCATAAAGATCACGCTCAGCGTCGTCGCGGCCGCCGAGAAAACGATCAGAAGAACCTTAAAAATCATGATAGCCATACCTGTCTATAATTGAGTTGTTTGCGTGCTGCCTTTTGCGCTTTGGCGGCGGCGTCCCGACGTGACGTCGGGACATCCCTATTTTTTGCTTTGTCGCTTATGCTTTGGCGGCGGCGGCGCTTCGGCCTGCTCGCCTTGTCGGCTCGCTTCGGCCTCTTCGGCATCCGCCATCTTTTTTCCTTATCGGAAAAAGATGGCGGGTAATTGTAGACGGTAGGCGAACCCTACAACCCCTTGAAATACCGCTACTTATAAAACTCTACCGAAGACGTAGTATGGGAGCGCTGATATCTTTAGGGGAGCCAATCGACAATTCCCGACCTTACAATAAAGGTATTTTATCACAACACCGGCAAAAATCCAGCAAAATACCAGCTCTGAATGCCTAATTTCCTTTAAACCAAGTCTGAGTCCTTAGACAAACTCTAACCAGCATGAGCATAACCGGCACTTCGATAAGGACACCTACAACCGTTGCCAATGACGCCCCGGATGACAACCCGAAAAGAATTGTCGAAGTGGCGATAGCTACCTCAAAATGATTGCTTGCCCCGACCAATGATGATGGCGCCGCATCCCGATATGATAGTTTCAGTCGTTTTGCCAAAGCGTACGTTATTCCAAAAATAAGGCAGGTCTGAATAAAGAGCGGAATAGCTATTAGAAAGATAATCTGCGGCTGATTGATGATCAGCTCGCCTTTGAACGAAAACAATAAGATCAGCGTGAGCAATAACGCCCCAATGGACACCGGCGTCAGATAATGCAGGAATTTCTCCTCAAACCACTTAAACCCTTTCTTTGCAATCAGAAATTTTCTTGAGTAATAGCCCAAGAGTAACGGCAACCCGACATAGATCACCACGGACAGCACGATCGTCTGCCAAGGTATCGGCATCTTATTCACACCTAAAAGCCACCCGCCAAGCGGCGCATACAGAAACAACATCGTAAGCGAATTGATAGCGACCATAACGAGCGTATGGCCGTCGTTACCTTTGGCAAGATGCCCCCAGATCAATACCATGGCGGTACACGGCGCTATACCAAGCAGAATACACCCGGCAATATACGATCTGAATAATTCAACCTCCGCTCCACCTTTCACAATCTCCATTCCCGGAAGCCAACCTTTAAATAATAATCCAAGAAACAACCATGCGATAGCCAGCATGGTGAACGGCTTTATGCACCAATTTACTACCAGCGTAAGGATGACCGGCTTAGGAGCTTTGCCCGCCTTAATGACCTCGGCGAAATCAATCTTGACCATGATTGGATACATCATAAAAAATAGGCAAATAGCGATAGGAATGGACACTTGATAAATCGAAATCTGATCAAGCGTAACAGCCATCTGAGGAAATAATTTGCCTAGTATTATCCCAAGCCCGATACAAAGAATGACCCAACCGGTAAGATATTTCTCAAAGAAACTTAACCGCCTCTCTTCGTGAATAACATGCTCCATCTTTTCCCCTTTCCTATGAAACGCCTAGTGCTTCGGCCATCTCTTGCATAATCTTCTTATTTTCCGTAAACCTTGAATCCATAGACAAAGGCTCACATTTTGAAATCTTCTGTTCTCCCAGCAAAAGCCTACAAGCAAAAGCAAGACATGTCGCTTCCCCGCATGCACGACAATTAGTTTTTGGAAGCCAGCCGTAAATTTGAAGTGCCGTTACTTTGACTTTTTCTTCATAGTTAGGCTTAATGTTCGACTTGTTATCATGCGTTTTATTTACCAGCGCCTTAACCTCATCCAAGATATGCCATGCGTCAATGATATCGTCCGCCTTGGCGATAGTAATCTTCATATTGTAAAGGTTAATAAGACGTCGCTCTTTTGCGAAGGTAAGTGTAGAAACCCTCTTGTTATAAGATGCCCCTTTTATAACGGCATTCAAATACGGCAGTATCTCTGTTATATCCCGATTCAAATAAGCAATAAGCCGAATCTTTTTCTCATCAGCCATGCAGGGCGCCACATAACACAGAGTTATTGTCTTAAGAAACGTACCGTCTGCGGTATCAGCCTTATATGCCTCTGCCCTCTTAAAGAAATCCTCTTCGTAGTCTCGATACAAAAACGGATAATATCCGCTTATCAACGCATCGCTGTCAATGATACTTCGGCATGCTTCCTGCCTGCGATCCTCCGGCACAACTACCGCCAAGGTAGATATATGCTTGAAATCCTCACCCCTAGAAACCAATATCCGTTGGGCTTTTAAGCCTTCATCCTGATTCGGAAAAACTATTATTTCATACTTTTTATCTTTTTCTATTTCCACCGTCTACCCTAAAATAGTTTTAAAATATAAATACCAGAATAATACAATCCAACAAGGATAAAGATTACTCCGGTAATCTTTCGTGTATAGTATTCAAATCTCGTAATCCGGTTAAACCAATGACTCAAAGAAGTAACACCAAGCGCAATCGCTACCGCAAAGATAAGCACCGGAAGCCCTGTACCTATCCCATAAATAAACGGCAACAATGTCCCAGCCTTACTGTTCAATGCTAACGGGATAAGACTTCCAAAAAATAATGCCGCTGATACCGGACATAACGCCAAGGCGAATATAAGCCCTAAAGCAAACGCTCCCATAGCGCCAGACTCAACAAGTTTATTGTGGTGCTTTTGAGACAATGCGACCCCGGGGAGCCTCATCGTAATCACTTCCAATAAAAAGAGTCCCGTGATAATCAAAAGAGGCCCCAAGGCTTTCCCCATATACTTTTGTAAAAACTGTGCTACCTGCGGAACGCCAAGAAGAGAATTAATGATAATCCATCCCAGCACCGCATACGAGACCATCCGTCCAAGCGTATAAGCGAGCCCAGAAATAAACACCATGGCTGGATGTGTAATTTTCTTTGAAAGAAAAGACACAGCCGCTATGTTTGTCGCAAGCGGGCAAGGGCTAATTGAGGTCAAGATCCCAAGCCACAACGCCGAACCGAAAGCGATCAACATTTCCATCATTGCACGTCCTTCATGAAGCCGCTTATCTCGCTGGTAACGTAATCAATAAATTTTTGCTCATTGCGGGCATACTCCCAAATTTTATCAAGGTTCTTTGACTTAACTTCCTTGCCGTCTTTCACAAGCGAAAGAATGAGCGTTTTTGTATACAACTGATAATCATTCACAAAATGCTCGTTACCCCGGTCTTCCACATTGACCGATAAAAATTCAAGTTTACCTGAAGTCAGAGCGTCTTTGAAATTAGCCTCGATAGCTTCCCTCGAATATTTTTCCATATTGGTGCAGGTATAACATCGAAACGTACCATGAAAATAATACGCCACGACCTTGGCTGCCGGTTTATTTTCCGCCGCAAAGACTAATGAGCTTGCGCTAATTACCGCAACAGCCGCCAGAATTACGAGAAATATTTTCTTCAACTTTACCTCCTGAAATTTTATTAGCTACTTTTTCGATAGTATGCTCATCAACTTTTGTTTTACCCTTCTCAAATCCCATATCCTTAAGGTTAAACGCCATGACCTTAAAGCCAGCGTGCTCAAGTGTCTTCTTGGAACAGGAAACCGGACAGCCGTCAATAGCGATCAGCTTGTTAGCTGACTTAGCGGATTCGATCATGCCCGGTATGTGCGCTCCGATCCCGGCAAGACAAAACATTCTCGCCTGTCCGCATTTTGCCATCTTGCGCGCCACACGATCAGATAATTCCCCGACATCAGAACCACCTGAACATGGAAATATCAAAACTCCTGCCTCCTGACACATGCAATTTCCCATTAAAGTCCTCCTTATTTCGATAGAATCTTTTTAACCTCGTCTTTGCTCAATACCTTTCCCGCCGAAACCACCATGCCGTTAACAGCCAAGGCCGGCGTCATCATCACCCCATATTCGGTGATCTTATCAATATCCGTCACTTTAACGATTTCCGCTTGCAGGTTTAGTTCTTTAACCGCGGCCTCGGCACTGGCGGTTAGCATTTTGCATTTCGGACAACCGACACCTAATATCTCGATCTTCATTTTCAACCTCCGTTATTTTTTAGCTGCCGCAACTTTAATACTTACGATGGCATCTTGAGCAGCTTCAAGATGATCGAACATCGCATCTTCTGGATAACTGGACTCACTTATAATGTTGATATCTTGAAATCCTGCCTGCTCAATAAAACGTAGATATTCTTCTTTCTTAATCGCTCCGGCAAGGCATCCCACATACGCCTCAACAGAATTCTTGATCTCTTTCGGCAGATCTTTTGCCAAAACTAAATCTGAGATCATCAATCTGCCCCCAGGTTTTAAAACTCTGAATGCCTCTCTAAAAACCGTCTTTTTATCCGGCGACAAATTAATAACACAGTTTGATATGATCACATCAATTGAATTATCCTCCACCGGCAATTTCTCGATCTCACCTTGCCGGAATTCCACGTTCGCATATCCGCCTTTTTGCGCGTTCGCGCGCGCTCTTTCAATCATTTCCGGAGTCATATCCACCCCGATTACACAACCACGCTTACCGACACGCTGTGCCGCTAAGAACGCGTCAAACCCTGCGCCGCTTCCCAGATCAAGAACAACGTCGCCTTCCCTCAACAATGCTAAGGCGACTGGATTCCCGCAACCAAAACCTAAATTCGCTCCTTCGGGAACAGCGTTCAATTCAACATCGCTGTAGCCCACTTTCTTGCTGATGTCTTGGGCTTGCGTTACACCACCACAGCACGAACCTGAAGAACAGCATGAAGCTTCTTTCACCAACGCTTTTGCGTAACGGTCTCTAACAATCTTTTTTATTTTATTCTTATCGCTTTTCATCGTATTAAGAACAGCATTTATTATGTTTCACCTCGGTTATTTTTCCTTTCTCATCATTTACTTCCTCGATTTTCATACAGCAACACGAAGACTTTTTCGGCTCAAGCAACTTCAAAAACTTAGAGAACTTCCATTTCTTTTTTTCTTCCGACATGATTATCCTCCTCATATTAAATTAACCAGAAATCCCGCTAATACCGCCGTTAAAAACACCACAAATATAAAGATCACCACCAAACGAACCTTAAAAATACTCGCGAGCATACTCATTTCGGGAATACTCATTCCCGCCCCGCCTATTATCAAAGCAACCACAGCCCCCATACTCATGCCCTTCTGGGTCAAAGCCAATCCGATAGGAATAACTGTCTCCGCCCGAACATACAAAGGAATTCCAATAATTGCGGCTACAGGAATAGCAAGCGGATTATTAGGACCAGCTATGCGAACAACAAAATCATTCGGGACGTACCCATAAATAAACGCGCCTATGGCGACACCGGCAACAAGATACAAAAGCACGCTACTGAAATCAGCCCAAGCACCCGCAAAAGCACGCTTTAATTTCTTGCCAAATGTCGGGAGTTTTTCACGTTCCTGATGACCTCCGCTGATACGGACATTCTTGACATATTTCGCTAAGCCTAACGACTCTACCATTGCTCCAGAGATCATCGCCACGATAAATGTCACCGCTCCATATATAACGCAGACCTTCCAGCCAAGTAAAGTAAAAAACATGCCGAGAATAATCGGGTTCAATAATGGAGAAGCCAAAACAAACGACATTGTGGCGCCAAAAGGAACATTAGCTCGCAACAACCCAACCGTCATAGGAATTGTTGAGCATGAACAGAACGGTGTAATCGCCCCCATCGCGGCGCCAAGGAAATTGCCAAGCCATCCTTTATGAGAAAGCCAGCGTCGAATTTTTTCATCAGACACATACTCAAATATTAATCCCACTAGTGTGCTAATACCCAAAAACAACAGTGTTAATTCGGCAAAAATAATAATAAAAAACCTCAATGAGTCTAAAAAAGTATTCATTATCTCCTATATCCCTTCCCTTTTCATTTTTTCAGTTAAAATCTGCCCTGCTCAAACACACCATCTTGGCTGCGACTAACAACTTTCTGCTTTTCCATATCAGTCCTTAACCAGATTAACATCCCTACAAGAATCAAATTCGACCTGTAACGTTACGTGAGTAATCGCAAAATTTTTCTTGAGCATATCTTCTACCTGCTTGACCAGAACACACGTTTCGCTAACCGGCATATCATAGGATACATTAACATGCGCCTCAAAATGGACATCTCTCTCAGTTACCGCCCACAAGTGAGCGTGATGAATATCTTTTATCCCATTAATACTTTCAATTTTCCGCTGAACTTCTTTTAAATCCATTCCTTTGGGAACATGCTGCATAAGAATATGAGTGCTTTCTCCAACAATCTTGTATCCTTCCCTAAGAACATAAACGCCGATAAGAATTGTCAAAACAGGGTCAACCCAATAGGCCTTGAATAAAAGAATCACGATTGCGCCGGCAATGACCGCTAGTGATGAAAGAAAATCAGAAAAAAGGTGAACGTAGGCAGCCCGCACATTTAAATCCTCATGTGCATGAGACTTCAGCAGAAATACTGAAATAATATTCGCAATCAAACCAACTACGGCAACAGATAACATAAGCACGCTATTAATCGGTTGCGGATGTATAAATCTAGCGACAGCCTCTTTAAACAGGAATATTGACACAATGACCAACACGCAGGCGTTAAAAAGAGCCGCCAGAATCTCTGCACGTTTATAACCGAATGTCTGACTTGCCGTATTTTTACGTTTAGCAACCCGAATCGCAAAAAGGCTGATAACCAAAGCCGCAGTGTCGCTCAAATTATGCAATGCGTCCGAAAGCAATGAAAGACTTCCAGAAAGAATACCGCCAATAATCTGTGCCACAGTCGTGGCAAAATTAAGCCCTGCGGATATCATTAACCGGCTTTCTTTTTTGTTTTCTACATGTGCATGCATTCTCTTTTCCTATTTAACTATCGCCCCAAAGATCATGCCGCTTATCGTCGCCATAACCACAACGAGGCTGACATACACAACAGTTTTCTTTGTGCCTATAACCCCACGGATAACCAACATACTCGGCAAGCTCAACGCTGGCCCAGCTAAAAGAAGTGCCAGCGCAGGCCCCTTACCCATTCCAGCGCCAATAAGCCCCTGTAATATTGGCACCTCGGTAAGCGTGGCAAAATACATAAACGCCGCAACTATCGATGAAAAGAAGTTTGCCCTAAAAGAATTACCCCCGACCAATGCCTCCACCCAGCGGGAAGGAATAACACCTTCATGACCGACTCTCCCCAAAAGAAATCCGGAAATCAAAACGCCTCCCAAGAGAAGCGGTAATATCTGAAGCGCAAAGCCCCATGTCGCAGCAGTCCATTCCTTTAGTTCATCTTTCTTAAACCAATTAATAAGAGAAAACCCTAAAACTACCAAGAAAAATCCGGTGATCCACCATTTGGAAGCGTAGATCAAACTCCAAATCCCTGTGTCACCCTCTAAAGGTTTCCCCCAATTGGCGAAAACAAGTATCGCAACCATAGAAAAGAAATAAACAATATCTTTCCAAAGCGGCCGAACTACTTTAACTTCGCCGAATTGGAGATCTCCGTTCGCTTGCCGTGCACGTTCTTCCTTAATGAAAATTAAATGCATGAGTAACCCTATAACAACGCTAAAGACTACTGCCCCGATAGCGCGCGCCAATCCCAATTCCCATCCCAAGATGCGGGCAGTTAAGATGATTGCCAAAACATTAATAGCAGGTCCTGAATAAAGGAAGGCGATTGCGGGCCCAAGCCCGGCTCCTCTCTTATAAATTCCCGAAAACAACGGCAAAACCGTGCATGAACAAACGGCAAGAATGGTTCCTGATACTGAAGCCACGCTGTAAGAAAGAAACTTGTTTGCCTTTGCCCCGAAATACTTCATCACCGACGCTTGACTGACAAATACAGAGATCGCCCCAGCGATAAAAAACGCCGGGACCAGACACAGCAGGACATGTTCCCGGGCGTACCATTTAACCAGAGCCAATGCCTCGAATATTGCATTCGTAAAGCGTAAATTCTCAATAGGCAAATAAAAACACGCCAAGAACGCCGCCACAACGTACAATATTTTTTTCCACTCCTTCACTTCTTACTCCTTTTGATTATTTGGCAACAGCCCTGCTCAATTCTGATAGCCTTAATATTCACCAAGGCGTCTGTCACTTTCTTGTGGGCTGAAGTAAGAATTCGAGAAATCGTTGATTGGTGGATCTTCATTTGCCGTGCGATCTTCCCTTGATCATAGCCTTCAAGATGAGCCAAGCGTAAAACCTCGAATTCATCAAGATTCAAGGTAATCCCTTCCAACTCATTAAGAGGTTTACACTGCGGGCGGAAACACCGCTCACCCGGCTCACAAGTTACCCAGCGTGTTTTCTTAGGCCGCATAATACTTCCTTTTTAAGTTATGCATATGTATGCATTATAAAACACAAAAAAATTTTGTCAACCAAAAACGCTACTTGCGAAGTTTTTTCGCAAGCGCTTTGATGGAAGCATCCGCATGTTTTAAAAGATTAGCACGTTTATAAGTAATAAAATCGGGGTGGGTCGAGATGCGATATTGCTTCGATGCGTTATTCTCAATAAACTTTTTGGCGTCCTTCCCCTGTAGACTGCCTTGAAGCGGCGATCGAACCCGGTCAAATATCTGATACTTTCCGGCATCCACAACTTTGGTCAGCCAACCGCCCTTTCCTTTTTTAAGCTCAACAACCATCTCGAGGAATAGCCTAAACGCATTGTCTGGCATTTTGATTTTATGTCCGTTCACCTCAAGGTCGTTGCTCCGCTTCATCGGGGCGGTTCCAGGAATATAGATTTTGTCATAACACTTATAATCAAAATCTTTATAATCCTTCGCCTGCTTTTTGGTGAGCGCTGTTGCCCCACTCTCAGGCATAAATTCTTTAATGATGTCCTCAACGGATAACTTGAACGTTTTAAAATCAAGCGACGACGCAAGCGGGGTTGTAACTATCTTGCACTTACTCAATGTCCAGTTTAATACGATGTCCTCAATCTTCGTGAATGGGGTGAGGACAACAAGAACCTTGTCATCTTTGCAAATATCCTTTAACCCGGCGAGTTTGACCAGCTTGCCGTCGCCTATCTTTGGCACGAAAATAAACCCGACACGGAAGCTATCATACAGCTTATACCCTACGTAAAAATAGCCTTCCGGAATCTCCTGAAACTTCCCATCAATCTTGTTAACTGTCCGAATTTTAGCAAATAAAGCCGGGAAAGAAATTTGATACCTTCTCAGATCGGCTTCTGTCACCTCCATAGGAGCACTGTCCGCTGATTCCACTGAGTAGGCGTAGAGTCGGTCGCCAACCTTCTTAATTTGCCGTTCGTTCCCATTATCCCCCAAAGCGAAAGAATAATACGGCTCTTTCATGTAGTCATACTTCAGGCGATCTAAATATTTCTGCTTTGTCAGGGAATTAAAATCGGTCTTTGAAATACGCACCAACTCGCTCTCGCTGAACGACGCTGTGGGGAAAGCCTCAATATTCTTTAATATAAAGTTCAACATCACGTTAACAGAACTCCGTTGTCATGCAGATACGCCTCAATAATCCCCTTTTCCGCTTTCTCGGGTAATTTCGTGTTTTCCGGCGGCTTAATTTCGACCGTTATTGACTTCGCCTTCTTACCGCTACGCTTAATGTAAAACCGTAATTTAGCCGACACATACTCGGCGTCCTGCATGGATATATTTAAATCCGAAAACGCCTGCCGGACATCACCGCAATTAATCGTTACCTTTATAACCTTTGTCCCCCGGCACTTAACCTTAACTTCTGTCAGAAGGACAGATTCAACATTATCATTGCCGGAATAACTGAAAGTACCGTTTTTAATAGGATCGAGCACTACCAATGTATTGTTGAACGTCGCTTCAGGCACCTGATCCATGCCGAGGATGGCGTTCCCAAATATCTCGATATACCGCTTTTTATCCGCTTCACTCCAGCCGCCAGCGTTCACGCTTAATACGCAATTCCTCGTGTCAAAAACAAGCATATCCTCTCTTGCCGGACGGAATGATTGGATGTCGACTTTCCCATCCTTAAATATAAGATGCGTTTTCATAAAATCGCCATGGGCGATAAGAACAATGTGTTTGCCGTTATTCGTCCTATACCTAATATCGCAATGCTCACTCTTGCCAGTATCCTTAAAATACTGCACTATGGCCGCCTTCAACTGAGCGACACGATCCTCGGCAAAGTTGCAATTATTATGATCGAATTTGTGGTGGCTTAATTTCTCGGAATAGACAACATATAGGTAAAAATCAAAGGCGAGCGAGAACGCTTCTTCGCTGTGGAGAAAAACCCGCATAGCGGTTGTTTCGGACGGTTCATCGTCCTGAACCGCAATGTTATACTGCCGCTTTGCCTGCTCAAGATATCCCCTCGCCCGATCAGCGATATCGTTAATGCACTGCAACTCCTCCTCAATATACGATCGCTTCCCCTCATCACTAATACCATCGAGGAAATCATGGATATTATTTCGGTCAAAGACAAAGCCGTCAGCTACCGGAACGTTTTTCCGAGTAAAATACGTCTTGAGAAGATCGCTACTAACCCCAGTGACAAATTTCTCAATCTTGAATGATCTGTGTTTGGCCATTCAGCGTCCTTCGTAAAATTGATATTAATGCTTGCGATCCTTTGGCGGACAAGGGTCATTGCCAAAGCTATCTTTATCCTGAATTTTCCCATCACGGCCGTGAATAACTAACTCTGAATGCTGATTTTTCGCAATCTGCCTTGCGGCGTTTTCAGCGGCGCTTTTGGTACGATGTTCCGATGTTAATCGGGAATTACCTTCGCCACGAACGCCCCACCCGTCATCCGTTTTTACCACATGCTGATTTTTTCCCATACCACACCTCCTGTCTTTGTCTAAAAACAAAAAAACCTCCGGTAGGTGAACATAATGACACCTGCCGAAGGTTTTGCTTTTTTAACGTCCGGGATTTATCCCTTCCAACTCGGGACGGAATAACACTAACTCTACATATATACTTATATAAAGAAAATAGCCAGAAGTCAAGCAAAATTATGGACTAACAGATAAAAGTATGGTATTTTAAAAAGATATGAATACACAAGAAGTTATAAAAATAGCGACAAAACATCTTACGTCAATGCAGGGGCATGCATTTGATGTTTTGAGTGTTTCAAAACCCATCTCTCCAGACGCCGCAGTAAATCTTAGTAAAGTCGTATCAAAATTATCTCCCATATTAGGGAATCTAATTGAATTCAATACGGTTGAATATCTAAATGACCAAAAGGAATTCACGCCTTACGGAAAATGGCTGAGACAAGATCCCGGTTTTCCAGACGCAATCTTTCAAGGATCAATCACCCCTACTCCAGGATTTGAAATAAAAGCATGGTTTCCATTGGCAACTGAAATTACAGCACGATTTAAAGACTCTCAAAATCACTTCATAAATGATCAAACTCATGTTGCCCTTCTCGCTTGGTTACCAGAGCAATTAATATTTGGAAAACCAATAATACTGGATGTATGTGTAGTCTCTGGAAAATCAGTAGCAGTTGCACGAGATACCCATTACCATAATCCTCCCGACTATTTAGTACTGGAACCAGAAGATACATCTTCTCGGACACGCAACCTTCAACAAACAAATACAAATGGTTATAAATGGCAAGGCACATCGGAACAATTTAACAAGGCGAAAAAAATTGTCGCAAGTTGGGGATCCGATGCTAAAAAATATGCCCCGACACCTGCGTATCAAACAAGATTGAGAGAGTTAATCTCTCGCTTTCCTTATCGTCTAGATACGAATTTTGCCAAGATGGATCGCATAGTCCATTCAGGCATTGAGGATTTCAAGATAAAAGTTTTAGGTATTAATTTTCAAGGCAAAACTGTTGGCGAATGGAGTAAAATTCTCTGTTCAGACGATTTATCCATGATAAAACGTGAACTGGAAAGTAGATTTAAAATAAAGGAAGAGGATAGCCGGGAAATTATTAAGTAAATCTCTTTATCCCATATTGGTAATACGAAGAGTCAATCTCCGCACTAAAAGCAAACCGCTTTAATTTATTTGCCGCATAAGAAGCTGAAAAAAGCCCGCCAAACGGTTCCCAAACTACATCTCCCTCATCGCTTGAAGCCTCAATAATTCTCATCATCAAATCTATTGGTTTTTGATTTAAATGTGCGGCCTTGCCTGATGGGGCTTTTATTCTTTCTCCTCCGTTTACAGGTGGGCGATCCCAAATATTCGTAACACCATGTGGGCAGTTAAATTTTGAACGCATCTTCTCCCATTCTTGAGCTGTTCCGGGAATACATTTATTAATACAGAAATAAGGCTTCCCTTTTGAATCTCCATAGTGGTTTGCGTATTTTTGTAATTTTTCAAACATATCAGGAGGCGGGAAATACCATAAATGTCCTTGATCTAAATATTTTCTTACAGCCGCATCAGCAACGCCACATGCCTCGTTTGCCTTTCTGAGAGGCAATCCTGTTCTTTGCCACTCACGCTTCAACCATTGCTTCAATATCAATCCATCAATTCTCACGTCAAAAACATACTGAACACATACTTCCGAAACAACTGGAAATCTTCTAATTTTTTTTGTATTTACATTCCCCGCAATGTGGGAAAGTCCTTTATTCCAAATATTACAGTTTTGATATCGCCAACCATATTTCTCTAATATAGGGTGGACAACAGCCCAACCGATTTCGGAGTTCCAAAACCATAATGTCGTTTCTGATAGAGCATGTTCAGACCAAACCTTAATATGCGGCTCATACCAATCAGGCAATCCAATATGATCTGAAGTGTCGCCTTCAAAACCTAATATTCCATAACCTCCATCGGAAATAATTACCGTTGGCTTTTTCCATTGAGAATAATAATCAAACGAATCCCCATGATACAAAGTCACATATTTATTCTTCCAAACATTACAATCTGGTTTCGTATCTAAAGAGAACGTCTTTCCTCTACCAACAGTGCTTGTTCGCGGAGGCTTTAATGTTATCATTTTAGTCATAGATTATTATGAAACCTCGACTCTTTCTGATCCTTGCCGAACCCAAAGATCAATTTCGTTTTTGCTAAACTTCCATAATTTCCCAGTCTTATGTGCAGGTAACCGCCTACGCATAATCCATTTGTAAACTGTATCTTTTTTTATTCCGAGATAATTCGCAATTTCTTCTACGGAATACCAACGGTCTTCCATGATTTGCCCCTGCTATGTTTTAAATTCTTGTCCAATAAAACATATTGTATCATAACAGGTAATAGATATACATAGAAATGTTAGCTTATTTACTCCGCTTTCCCCAACCCGCCTTCCAGCGTGTGACCGCTCCAGCCACAACCTCATTGATCCGTTCCTGCGTTACGCCATCCGCCAACACCTGCGTGAGTTCTTCTTTATTAAGCACCCGGAAATTCTTGATGCCCCGATCCTTCGCCTGCAACATCAGGGCGTTGCGGGTCTGTTTTATTTCCGGTTGAACCTTTACGACCTTTTGCTTCTTCGCCTTCTTCGCCATTGGAATGCCTCCCTTTTTATAGAACCGATTCCTGTAATTTGCCCGTTACCACATCGAGCATCTGAAAGTGTGTCACACCGCTTTCCTTCCATTGCTGTTCGATCGTGATCGACCACTTGCCCAGCGGCATAACTCGCTGAATCTCCCTCAACCGCAACTTAGCGGCCGGAAGATGATCTCGCATGCGCCCGGACGTTGGGATATTCTCGACATACGTTTCCTCGCCACCGTTACGGACGCTGATATACCGGCTCTTTTTCGCCGTCATATTCTCACGAACCATAAAAATCCCCTCCTTTAGAGGGGTATAGGGCCATACGGTTTAATAGTTGGCAAGGCGTTTCTTCTAAAACTCTACCCGCACACCTGCCTTGCCCCCCACGCCCTTGCGATTATCGGATTCAGCGAATCCATAGCCTTCCACGAAAGGACTAACCTCGATCCCGGGCTTCTTTTCCTCTCTCTTTTGATCAATCGTGACTTGAGCGCCCTGCTGTGCGATGATATGTGTTTCCTGCTTTGTGGTTTGAGTCGGCATGAAGAACGCTCGATAAATAGTAAGCCCGATAAAACCAATCAATGCTATGCCAGCCGCATACCTCAGAGTTTTAACCCACGGCAAGAACTGAAAAAAACTTCCCAAAAACTTCAATAGATTGAATTGCTCACCATCAGCCATACACACCTCACTTCCTTTTCGCCTTTAGATCTATCCTTAGATCGTCTATCGCCTTAATGATCCGATCGTTTTCCTTTTCAATAAAGCGGCTCTGTATCTCGAACTCCGCCTTGGACACATAAAGGCTTCTCGGCATGTGAATCTCGTCGTTCGCTAAATGATGAAACAACTTCTCATCAATGCGGTTCATCTGCGCCATAATCGAACCGAGCATAAAGATAGTGATCGTCACCAGCACCGGCGTTATGTATTTTGTCCACCCTGCGCCATTCATAAACCTATCCAATCTTCTTAATGTCATCATCAATGAGAGCGATCTGCTCGTTGAGTTTATCCCTGCGCCGCAAAAACATATCCTTCGCACTGGTTAAACTCTCTTTCGTATGCTCCCGCTTTTCGCCCGAAGGCAGAGTAACGATTTTTTTCCCGTCTTTATATTCAACTGTGACTTTTGCCATTTTAATCCTCCTGTTTTTAAGATTGCCCGCCACGAACCGGCCGCACGTAACACATATCCCAAGGAATACCCCAACTCGTCTTATACCCGTCATACGGATACAAACACCACGCCCCATCTGGCCACGGTGCGCAAACCGTTGACGACCAGAACGGCGTCCATGTATCAGGCGGGTACGCAAAAAACATTGTGTCCCATGCCGGATCGTATCTCGAATGATCCACCAGCGACATAAGCTCGTTGATGTTCGGCATACGCCAGTCATCATGCCCAGCGTAGATTAAATTCTCACAAGCGTTGATGGCGTCGTACCAATACATAGTCATCCCCAAACCGGCGGCCTGCGGATCCTTAACCCACATTAGACCGGTAGCGGTATCGATAACTGTGCCATCGCCGTTGTCGATAAACCTCTGCCCGCCCCCGATCGGATAACCCATCTGGTAGTACCCGTCATCGCCCATCTGATAAATCATCGTCTGCCCGGTCTTTGGCAAACCACCCTCCGTGGTGATCTCATTGACCCGGGTGATAATCCTGTTCTTTTTCTGATGTTTAATATGATCCATCGCAAAGTCCTCGATCCGCAGGGAGGGAAATCCTGATGTGCGGGCTCGCGGGAGTCATCTTCGGAGAAAAGCGACGACGCGCCGAGGAGCGGGAGTATCTCGCCTGGCTCTTCACCCGCCTGCTTGTATTGAGCGAG
>JAQUQA010000012.1 GCA_028716305.1 Candidatus Omnitrophota bacterium
TAAGGAGCACTCTCTATATGAATATCATCGTCTGTATAAAGCAGGTCCCGGAAACCACGGAAGTACGCATTAATCCGGAAACAAATACCCTGATCCGGGAAGGGGTTAAATCGATCATCAATCCTTTTGACATGTATGCCATCGAAGAAGGGATCCGTCTTAAGGAAAAATTCGGTGGCAAGGTAAGCGTGGTGACAATGGGGCCGCCCCAGGCCGAATGCGCCTTAAGAGAGGCGATCTCTCTAGGGGCCGATGAAGGATTCCTGGTTTGTGACCGCGCCTTTGCCGGCAGCGACACCTGGGCAACCAGTTATACCCTGGCAGGGGCAATTAAAAAGATCGGGGCATTTGACCTGGTGATCTGCGGTAAACAGGCCTCAGACGGAGACACGGCCCAGGTCGGGCCGGGTATTTCTACTCATCTGGACATACCGCAGGTGACTTACGTCAAGAAGATCGAAGAGGCCAAAGAAAATCTGCTGCGCGTGGAAAGAATGATGGAGGAGGGGTATGAAGTGATCGAAGTCCCGCTGCCGGCGCTCTTAACGGTAGTAAAAGAGATCAATGAACCGAGATTGCCTTCGCTTAAGGGGATGATGAAGGCCAAATCGGCCAAGATCACCGTCCTCTCCCAGAAAGAGCTTAATTTAGATACCCAGAATATCGGTTTATGCGGCTCGCCTACCCAGGTAGTCAAGATCTTTACCCCCGCGCAAAGAAAGGGCGGGCAGATACTCTCCGGGGAAATTCCCGAGATAGCCGCGCAGCTGGTAGATTTAATAAAAGACGAGGTACACTAATATGCCTATCCAGATCATCATCGAAAAATGCACCGGATGTTCTCTCTGCGTCAAGGTTTGCCCTTTTGACGCGATCAGGATCATGGATAAAAAAGCCCAAATCGACCTGAACAAATGTAACCTTTGCGGCGCCTGTGTCGATGCCTGTAAATTCAAGGCAGTGTTTCTGGAAAGGCCGGATGCCACCTGCGCGTTGCCGGATATAAAGGATTATAAAGGCATCTGGGTCTTTATCGAGCAAAAAAAAGGGAAGGTCCAATCGATCTCTTATGAGCTACTGGGAAAAGCCAGTGAATTGGCAAACAAACTGAATACCCAGGTCAGCGCCGTCCTGATCGGGCATGACCTCGCGGATCAGCTGGATGAAATTTTCTGGCACGGTGCGGACAATATCTACCTGGTGGAAGCCCCGGAAATTGCTAATTTTCAGGACGAGCCTTACACCAATATCCTGGTAAAGCTGATCGAAAAATATAAACCGGAGATCATGCTTTGCGGCGCCTCCGCCATAGGAAGGTCGCTTATTTCCCGGGTAGCAATCAAGATCAAGGCCGGTTTAACCGCGGATTGCACCGGGCTGGACATCGACGAATCCAAAAAGATCCTTTTGCAGACGCGCCCGGCCTTCGGCGGCAACATCATGGCCACGATCATCTCTCCGAATTTCCGTCCGCAGATGGCCACGGTCAGGCACAAGGTAATGCAGCCGATTACCCCGGATAAAAAACGTAAAGGCAGAATCATCCGGGAAAATTTTCCGGGTGAAGTTTATTTCTCCCGGACAAAGCTTTTGGATATTATCGAAGAAGTGGAAACCCTAATCAATATTTCCGAGGCGGATATCATTGTCTCCGGAGGCAGGGGGATGGGGGGCAAGGAAAACTTCCAGATCCTGGGAGAACTGGCCCACGTTTTAGGCGCGGCAGTGGGGGCATCGCGCGCGGCAGTCGATTCCGGCTGGATACCTTATTCTCATCAGGTGGGGCAGACAGGAAGGACCGTGGCCCCCAAGATCTATATCGCCTGCGGGATCTCCGGACAGATCCAACACTTAGTCGGAATGCAGTCTTCAAAAATCATCATCGCCATCAACAAAGACCCGGAGGCGCCCATATTCAAAATAGCGACCTATGGGATAGTGGGCGATTTGACACAGGTAGTCCCCGCCTTGACCAGAAAATTCAAAGAGGTATTAAAAAAATAAGCTCTTTTATATAAAAACAAGCGGCAGAATCCAATTGAAAACGTTTACTTTTCGGGCCGATTTGACCTTGAAACAAGGGATTTTTCAGGTTAAATTTTATACGGAGCAAAGTATATAAACATTTAACCCTTTGCAAGGAAAAAAGATGATCCAAGAGCCGTTTTCTAATGAAAAGAGAGAACACCTGCGGTTTCCCATAAACCTGCCTATTTCCTATTATAATTATAACGAAGGGACAACCTTCCAGAGCAAAACCTCCGATATCAGCGCCAAGGGGATGTGCATAGTAACCGCGAATCAGCTGACCCCGGGGACCTATTTGGATATTTACCTGAACATGGTCGATAACGGAGAGAAGATCATCAAAAAAGCAAAAGTGGTATGGTCGAAATTTTTCGATCTGAACATTTGCCACTGCGGATTGGTCCTGGAAAACGAAAAGATCGATCCGATCCCCATTGTCCTGAAAACACTGATCTCCCGCAAGATAGAATACTAACCTCCCAAAGTACCACTTCAGCAACACCTTCAATCGCAACAAGTTACAATAACGAACCTTGACGGCTTTTGCATATTTTTATGAATATATAATAGCCTATTATATTATAAGCATGATAATGTCAAAATATGTCAATATTTTCCTTGACAAAGGGAAAATAAATTTTTATAATAATTTCAACGAGGTGATAAAAGATGGTTGCTGTCAATGGGTTAATGACGATCGAGGACCTGGCCAGTTATCTGAAGGTGACCCGCAGGACTATTTACGAATGGGTTAAAAATAACAAGATCCCGGCAGTAAAAGTCGTGGGGCAGTGGCGTTTTAAAAAAGACAAGATCGACGCCTGGATAGAAAAAAGGTCTCTACATTAAGGAAAGGATTTGTCATGTATTTTAAGAAACTCGAGATCGTTGGTTTCAAGTCATTTGCCGACAAGACGACCCTGCATTTTGAACCCGGGATCACCGCGATAGTGGGACCCAACGGCTGCGGTAAATCAAATATCTTCGATTCGATCCGCTGGGTATTAGGGGAACAATCGATCAAGGAACTGCGCGGGTCACAATCCCAGGACGTGATCTTTAACGGCAGCGACGCCAAAGAACCCTTAGGCATGGCGGAGGTTACCCTGACTTTTGATAACACCAATAAACATTTTGAGGTTGATAATAACGATGTGGCCATAACCAGGAGGATTTTTCGTTCCGGAGAAAGCGAATACCTGCTGAATAAACAGCAGGTGCGCCTGAAAGACATCCTGGACCTGCTTTTAGGCACCGGGATCGGCGCGGAAAGTTATTCCCTGGTGCAACAGGGAAAGATCGACCTGGTCTTGAGTTCCCGTCCGGAAGACAGAAGGCTGGTTTTTGATGAGGCCTCCGGAATCACCAAGTATAAGTCCCAGAAAAAAGAGGCCTTGAGAAAACTGGAGGAGACCCAGCAAAACCTTTTAAGGATCAATGATATTATTATCGAGGTCAAGCGGCAAATCGGTTCCCTGGAGCGCCAGGCGAACAAGGCCCGCCGCTATAAAGAAGTATTCGATGAATTAAAAAAGAAGGAGATCGACCTGGCGATCTTCCAAAAGATCCAGATCGATAATTCGCGTCTGGGGCTGGTGGAAGAGCTAAAAGGCCTGCAGCTGCAAGAAGCCGGAATACTTGAGGCAATCCGCCAGCAGCAGGAAAACGTCGAATCCAGGCGCAATGAATTAAAAGAAATGGAAGACGCGATTAACGCGGTAAGAAATGAGATCCTTGCACTGGAAAACCGTATTCAGGCAAATAAACAGAGGCAGGATTTCAACCGGGAACGGATCGTTGAGCTCGGAGAAAGGAAAAAATACCTGCAGGAACAGTTGGAGCTTAAAAGAAACAGCATGGCGCTTGACGAGGAAAAGCTCAATACCCTGAAAAATGAGTTTTCCCATCTGCAAAAAAATATCGATGAAAAAAGCGCCGTCCTGATGGAGAAAGAAGGCTTTTTAACCTCAATCACCGAAGGGATCAAGAGCTCATTGGAATTGATCGCCGCGACAAAAAGAGAGATCCTGGAGGAGGCCGCCAAAGTCTCCGGCCTAAAGAATAGTTTGACCGACATGAGCTCAAAACAACAGGTGATCCTGGCCAGAAAGAAACGCCTGGAGATAGAGAAGGCCAAGTTGAATGAAGAAAAGTTTACTGCCGATGAGGCATTGCTAAAAATCACCGCGGAAGTCAAAACACTGGAAGAGGCATTTTCACAATTATGCGCTAAGGCCAACGAATTAAAAAGCAGCCTGGAGGCGGAAAACCTTTCCCTGAATAACATTAACTCCGATATCCAGGACTTGGAGAACAAAACCTTGGTCCTGCAATCGCACAAGGATTTCCTGGAAAAACTCAACACCGAATATGAGGGGATCAGCGAATCAATGAACGCGCTGATCTATCTGGACAGACTGCCCGGAGAAAACTTAAGCGGTCTGGTGGTTAAATTAAAGGCCGGGCAGGAAAATATCCCCTCGCAGGCGCAGGATACAGGCAGCGGCACGGGCTTTAAGTTGTTCGGAGAGGCAAAGCCCATTGATATGGATACCGGAAAAATCCAGAACAGGATCGAAGAATTACAGCACAAGATCGATTCCCTAAAAGTGATCAAGCGGCTCAAAGAGAGCAATATCGAAGGATTCAAAAAAGAAATTTCCAATATGGATGCCGGATTAAGAAAAGAAGAAATCGGATTAAGCGATAAGAGAGCGGTGCAAAAGAATATCCTTGAACAAGCCGATAAACTAAAGGCGGAAGAAGAGGTCATCCTCCTTGAGCTAACCGATGCGGATAATGAGCTGCGTTCTATCGAAGATACATCAGCGGTTATCCGGGAGGAACTGGCACAACTGGAAAAAATAATGAAGGATTCGGAGGAAAGGATCCTGACGGAACAAAACAAGATCAATTCCAACAACATCCTCAAAGAAGAAACCCTGGTCATGATTACCCAGGTAAAGACCGAAAAAGACGCCCTGATCAAGCGCCTGGACTCCGATAAAGATACCTTAAAGATCCTGGAGGATACCTATAATCAGAATAAAAATGTCCTGAATGATTTCCAGGCTCAAATTGACCAGTGTGAAGAGAAAAGAACCCTCCTGGAACGCGAGATCGAAGATTCGCAGAAAGAAAACAGGGACTCTTCCTCTGAGATCGAAAAACTTGGGTTGGCGCTTAAAGAAAGAGAGTCCCAGTACGATAAGCTAAACGAGGATTCCTCCCGTTCACTGCAAGGAATCGATCAGCGCAAAGAAGAACTGGAAACGGTCAAAAACAAGCTTTATGACCTGCAGATGCAGAATAAGGACCTGGAATTCAAATACCTCAGCCTCAAAGAAAGGATCTCCCAGGGGTATAAGATGGACCTGGACACCTTCAACCAGCTTCCGGAAGGAGAAATCGATTTTTCGGCCCTGCAAGGTGAGATTGATAAACTGAAGGAAAAACTGGATTCTTATGGAAACGTCAACCTGGTGGCGATCGAAGAATACGATGAGCTTAAAAAACGCTATGATTTCCTGACACAGCAGCAGAATGATTTGAACACTGCCAGGGAGGCCCTGCATAACGCCATACTAAAGATCAACCGCACGACCAAGCAGATGTTCCTGGAAACCTTCGAAAAAGTAAAAGTCGAATTCCGCAATTATTTCCGCATGCTGTTTAACGGAGGAGATGCCCAGCTTTTTCTGACGGACGAACAGGATCCCTTGGAATCCGGGATCGAGATTATCTGCCGGCCCCCGGGTAAAAAGTTACAGAACGTACTTTTGCTCTCCGGCGGGGAAAAATCACTTTCGGCTACCGCGTTGATCTTCGCCATCTTCAGGATAAAACCGGCCCCCTTTTGCGTGCTTGACGAAATTGACGCCGCGCTTGACGAGGCGAACGTCGACCGCTTCTCAAAGATGCTCCATGAATTCTCGAATTATTCCCAGTTTATCGTAATTACCCATAACAAGAAAACCATTGCCAATGCCGATGTGATGTATGGCATTACCATGCAGGAATCCGGAGTTTCCAGGATCGTCTCGGTAAAATTTGCCCAGAATAAAGCAACAAAGCCCCAGGAACCTGACCTTGCCAGCGGCGTGGCTGACGCCGTCGCCGGTGCTTAGCTGGCGGAACAAGTAGTATTCTTGCCTTTTTGTTTTGCCTGATAGAGAGCTTTATCGCAGGAATGGATTAATTCCGAGGGGGTCGTTCCGTCTGCGGGATAAGATGATATTCCTATACTTACCGTGAGCCGGTTTTGAGGAAGGATCTCTTCGTGCACAAAGTGGCTCTTGACAATATCCTGCCTGAGCCGTTCGGCAATCATAAAAGCCTCATTTTTATCGGCCTGGGGCAGGATGATCGTGAATTCTTCTCCGCCGTAGCGGCAGACCTGATCCATCTTACGCGATTGATTCTTTAATAACAGCGCCAGATCCTTTAAGATCGAATCTCCCGCCTGATGGCCCAACTTATCGTTATAAACCTTAAAATCATCGATATCCAGCAGGATCAAGCTTAACCCTGCGTTGATCGCCTTGGCCTTTTCCAATTCCGAATAGAGCAGGTACTGGAAATAACCGTGGTTCCAGAGCTCGGTGAGTGAATCGGAATGCGCCCGCATCACTGTTTTTTCGTAGAGTTGAGAGTTTTCTATGGCCAAACCGGCCTGGTTGGCCAGCATGATCAACATCCTTAAATCATCCTTACTGATCGGTTTCTTGTTGATGAAATTGTCCGCCACAATAATACCGTTAACCTTGTCCTTTGCCTTTAAAGGGACAAGGACCAGTTCTTCGGCCTCAAGCATGCTGATCAGCGGGCTCTGCCGGTAATTCTGCAGGGTCTCCCGGTTAAGATGCAGCGGCATCCCTTCCAGGACCACTAATGCCAGTAAATTCTGGTTTTTATCGGAAAGAGGGAAGCGCAGGGTACGCAGCTGCCGGTTAAAACCGGTCTCAAGGATGTTTTTCGCGACCTTATACGCGCTGATCAGGTCCTCAAGGTCCATCTTTTCCTGCTCAATCTGCTTCCAGATACGATTGGCCTCCACGCCATCTTCCGGACCGATCCCCATTTTGCCTTCCACGAGGTTATCTTTTTCGTTAACCAGAAAAAGCACCGCCCGGTTGAACCCCAGGCCGGCATGCGCCGTGACCCCGGTAAGGATGATATAAAGGATCTCATCCAGCTTTAGGGTGGTACGCATGGCATTGGAGATCTCATAAAGGATCGCCAGTTCGGTTTTTGTCCGTTCTGTCTCTATCTTTAGCTTGACTGTTTCTTCCATAATAGGAAAATGTAGCACATTTTTGCGGGCGAGTCAAGCAACTCCTGGTAAAGCTCTCGCGCGCTTTTGGACCACGTACCAAGGACCACGTACCAAGGACCAAGAACCAAGGACCAAGAACCAAGGACCAAGAACCAAGGACCAAGGACCACGTACCAAGAACCATGCTTGCCTGGTCCGTGGTTCATGGTCCGTGGTCCGAGTAAATATTTGACAGGCGCGGCAAACAATGCTATACTAACTTTTTGTCTTACAGGAAAATACGACTAATTCGCTAAAAAAATTTGAAGAGAAAGGAGATGATTTAATTGCCGGAAATAGAAATCAGAAAAGACGAATCTTTTGAATCCGCCCTGCGCCGCTTTAAGCGCCAAATCGAGCAGGAAGGCATCCTTAAAGAGATCAGGGAACGTAAACACTACGAAAAGCCCAGCGAACGCAAGCGTAAAAAGGCCAGGAGAAGAAAATAGAGAGCTATGGATTTTGCACTTTCAACATCCTGGAACGCTTACCGTTACACAAAAGCTAAAGAATTGATCTTTGAAATCAAAGAGATCGGCTTTAACAAAGTAGAGCTGAGCTTCAATCTCACAACCTCAATGGTCAAGGATATCGCCTCTCTGGTCAGAGCCGGAGAAATTGAGGTTGTGAGTTTGCATAATTTCTGCCCGATCCCTCTCGGGATAAAACGCGAGCTGGCCCTCCCGGATTACTATTCCATGGCCTCCCCGGACCAAATGGCCAGGAAGAAGGCCGTGCAACAGACCAAAAAAACCATTGAAACTGCCGGGTCCCTGGGGGCAAAGGCGGTGGTCTTACACTGCGGAAGGGTAGAAATACCCGACCCCACCAGAGAAATGATCAATCTCTGGAAAAAGGATGGCAGGCAAACTAATAGATTTCTCAGGCTCAAAGATACGGCCTTAAGACAAAGAAAGCTGCTGGCGCCTTTTTTTCTCGATAATACCTTAAAAAGCCTGGATGAGCTTGCCGGGTACGCGGAAAACCACGGGATCAAGCTGGGGATAGAAAACAGGTTTTATTTCCGGGAAATCCCCTCTTTCGAGGAGATCGGCAGGATCCTGCGGGAGTTCCGGGGGTCCGCCATTCATTACTGGCACGATACCGGCCACGCGCAAATCATGGAAAATCTCGGCTTTGCCAGGCACAGCGATTTTCTTCTCCAATATTCAAAACATTTATTAGGGGCCCATCTGCATAACGTGATCGGTTGCGCGGATCATCAGGCACCCCTAAAAGGGGAAATTGATTTTAGCCTGTTCAAGAAATACCTCAAAAAGTGCACCCTGAAAATCGTCGAGGCGCACCGCCAGGCCTCGGCAGCTGAACTCAAGGCAAGCTTGAATTATCTAAAAGGAGCTCTCTAATGGCAACTGCCAAGCTACGGGTTGCCCAGGTAGCCGGCCAATTTTATCCTGCCTCGGCAGGAAGCCTGAAGAAACAAATTGAATCTTTCATTGATCTTAAAGCGGCTAAAAAAGACGCCATTGCCTGCATGCTTCCGCATGCCGGATACGTTTATTCCGGGCTGGTCGCCGGGCAGACAGTCTGCCGGGTAAAAGTCAAAGAAACGGCTGTGCTCTTTGGGCCTAATCATACCGGAATGGGCCATGCCTACAGCATTATGACTTCGGGAACCTGGCAGACCCCGCTGGGGAATCTGGAGATCGACCGGGAAATCGCGCGCGGCCTGCTTAAGGAATGCGCCTTCTTAAAGGAAGACGAAACGGCGCATCTGAATGAGCACTCGCTGGAAGTAGAGCTTCCTTTTCTGCAGTATTTCAATAAGGACCTGAAGATCGTCCCGATCGCGTTCATGTCGGACGACCTGGAGATCCTAAAAAAGATCGGACGGGATATCGCCCACAGCATAGAAGAGAGGTCCGCCCAGGGGTCGATCCTCATCGTTGCCAGCTCCGATATGACGCATTACGAACCCCAGGAACAGGCGGCAAAAAAAGACGCCCGGGCGATCGAGGCGATCCTGGAGCTTGACGAAGACAGGCTCTTCGAACGGATCGCGGAACTGCGCATCTCGATGTGCGGATACGCGCCGGTGATAGCCATGATCAGCGCGGCAAAAAAGTTAGGGGCAACAAAGGCAGAATTAATAAAATATCAAACCAGCGGCGACACCACGGGTGATCATGCAAGCGTGGTAGGCTACGCCGGAATCATCATCTCATAAAAATATGGACGAAAAACGCAAAGACATTGACGAAAGCTGGAAAGAAGCCGTAGAAAAAGAAAAGGAGGGCCTCAAGGCCCAGGGGAAATTTGTGCCTCCGGAGGCGACTTTTACTTTTTTTATTACCACCCTTGCCTTGCAGGCATCGATTTCCATGGGGTTGATGGAGAATCCGGCCACCAATAAAAAGGAAGAGGACCCGCAACAGGCCAGATTCCTGATTGACACGATCGAAATGATCAAAGTAAAGACAGCGGGAAACCTCTCCGCGGAAGAAAACAAGCTTCTGGAAGATATCCTTTATGAACTGAGGATGCAGTATATCTCAAAAAACAAGAATCAAGGGGCGGCTCAATGATCGACAAAGAACTCCTGGATATCCTGGCCTGCCCGGCCTGCAAATCGGACGTCGAAGAAAAAGACGGCTGGATACTCTGTAAGGGGTGTAAAAGGAAGTATCCGATCCGTAACGGGATACCGATTATGCTGGTTGAAGAAGCAGAGAAGAAAGCGTAAAGCGTAAATCGCAAAGCGCAAAATTACAGCGCAAAGTTCAAAACGTTTTACACTTTAAACTTAAGTTTTGCGCTTTGCGCTTTGATCTTTGCGCTGCACTCACGGAGAATCTATTGATATGAAAAAGATACTCATTATCCACGGCCCGAACCTGAACCTGCTGGGAACAAGAGAGCCGGCTGTCTACGGCAAGATCACCCTTGCCCAGATCAACAGGAAGCTGCAATCCCTGGCAAAGAGCAAAAAAATCTCTATTAAAATCGTGCAATCTAACCTCGAAGGAGAAATCGTCGAGCTGATCGGAAAAACCCGGGGTAAATTTGACGGCATATTAATCAATCCTGCCGCCTACACGCACACCAGCGTTGCTATCAGAGACGCGATTGCCGCTTCAGAGCTGCCAACGGTAGAGGTGCATCTCTCGAATATATACACCCGGGAAGAATTCAGGCACAAATCACTGATCAGCCCGGTTGCCAAAGGCACGATTATGGGGTTCGGCCTGGATAGCTACTTATTGGGCCTGTTGGCGCTGCTCGATATTATAGAATAACCTGGAACCATAGCTTAAAACTCAAAACGCAAAGCGCAAAACTTAAACTTAAAACGTAAAACACTTTAAGCTTTACGCTGTAACTTTACGCTTTGAGCTTTGCGCTTTACGCTTACTCATGAACACTAGGATTAATCAGCTAAAAGCTTCTTTAAAATCTGCAGGACTAAACGGCCTAATCGTATTCTCTTCAGCCAACATCTCCTATCTGACCGGTAACAGAAGCAGGGACGCCTACCTGCTCATCCTGCCTAAAAGAAACATCTACCTTACAGACAGCCGTTATTACGAAGAGATAAAAAGGTCCCTTAAAAATTTCGAAGTCATAAAAATAGAGGATTCTTTTATTCAAACCCTGAAACAGATACTGGATAAAACCGGGGTAAAAAGCATTGCCTTTGAAGCAAGCCATCTTTCCTATGCCGCTTATCAAAAAATCAGCAAGAGATTGTCCGGGGTCCGCCTGATCCCCGCTTCGGGGCTGATCGAAGGGTTAAGAGAGATAAAGGACAGAAAAGAGCTCGCCCTGATCAGAAAAGCGGCAAAGATCGCCCTGGAGGCCTTTGATTTCATCGAGGGCCAGCTCAAACCCGGAAAAACAGAGTTGCAGATCGCGGCTGAATTGGAACGTTTTATTAAATACCGCGGCGGCTATGCCGCTTCTTTTGAGATTATCGTTGGCTCAGGGCCGAATTCCAGCTACCCCCATCACCAGACCTCTTCCAGGGTGATCCGGCAGAATGAACCGGTGCTGATAGATGCCGGAGTAGATTACAAAGGATACAAATCCGACTTGACAAGGGTATTCTTTTTGGGTAAAATGAAACTTCTTGTCAGAGAGGTTTTTGATATTGTAAAAGAGGCGCAAGCCCAAGCCATTAAAAGAATTAAAGCCGGTGAGCCCCTGAGGAATATTGACGCCGCGGCACGCGGTTACATCGCGGAAAAAGGCCTGGGGGAGCTCTTCACACACACCACCGGGCACGGCGTCGGCCTGGAGGTCCATGAGGCCCCCAGGATATCGGCAAAAGAAACAAAAACCATAAAAGAGGGCATGGTTCTTACCATTGAACCGGGAATTTATTACCCAGGCTTCTTCGGCATCAGGATAGAAGATATGGTTGTGGTAACCAAGAAAGGAGCACAGGTCATCAGTGGCACTATCAATTAACGAAATCAAATCGGGATTAACCTTACTAATCGATGGCGAGGTTTGGTTGAGCATGGAATGCCAGCACGTTAAACCCGGCAAGGGGGCGGCTTTCGTCCGCGTAAAGATGCGCAATCTTAAAACCGGGAATATCCAGGAAAGGACTTTCCGGGGGGACGAAAAAATCGAACAGGCCTACGTCGAAGAGAGAAAACTCCAATTCCAATATCATTCCGGGCACCTTTATCACTTCATGGACCAGGATAACTATGAGGAGGTCGCGGTATCGGAAAATGTCCTGGGCGATGGGATAAAATTCCTCAAGGACAACCTTGAGGTTCTGGTATATTTTTTCAAAAATGAACCGCTGAACGTCGTTCTTCCGAATTTTATCGAGTTCCAGATAACCGAGACTGAGCCGGGGATCAAAGGCGATACCGCCAAAAGCGGAACAAAACCGGCAACGATCGAAACCGGAGCAACGATCCAGGTCCCGCTATTCATAAACGTGGGGGACAGGATAAAACTGGATACCCGCAGCGCCAGCTACGTCGAGAGGGTCTAAGGGGTAAACCGGTTTTACGGCTGAAACGAAAGGAAAGTAAAGTGAATATCAAAGAGATCAAGGAAATGATCAATCTGATGAATGAAAACAGCCTGATGGAATTGGAGGTCGAAAAAGACGGTATGCGCATCAGATTAAAGAAAACCTCTTTAGAAACTCAAAATTTCGGCGGACCGGTGATCATCGAGAAAGAAAGGACCGCCGATAGCGCAAGGTACAAAGAAGAAACCGAAGAGACACGGGATACCGCCTCGAAGAGCGTCGAAATCAAGGCGCCGATGGTGGGAACCTTCTATCGCGCCCCGTCACCGGAAGCCCCTCCATACACGGAAATCGGGCAGGTCATTGAGCCCGGCCAAGTCATCTGCATCATCGAAGCAATGAAGCTGATGAACGAGATCAAATCCGAGATCAAAGGTAAAATCGTAGACATTATCGTGGACAACGCTGAACCCGTGGAATTCGGGCAACCTTTATTTCTTATCGAGCCTCTCTAAGAAAATGTTTTCAAAAATTTTAATCGCCAATCGCGGGGAAATCGCCTTAAGGATCATCCGTGCCTGCCGGGAACTGGGCATCCGCACGGTAGCGGTATATTCCCAGGCCGACCGTAACTCCCTGCATGTGCGTTTCGCCGATGAAGCCATCTGCATCGGCCAGGCGCAAAGCAGCAACAGTTATCTAAGCATACCCGCGATCATCAGCGCCGCCGAGATAACCGATGTCGAAGCGATCCATCCCGGATACGGGTTTTTGGCCGAAAACTCCCATTTCGCGGAAATTTGCGAGTCCTGCCAGATAACCTTTATCGGGCCGACCCCGGAGAATATGAAATTAATGGGGGACAAGATGGTCGCCAGGACCAATATGCAAAAGGCCGGCCTGCCGATCGTCCCGGGGAGCATTTCCACCATAAAAAACAAAGAAGAGGCGATCAAGACCGCCAGAAGGATCGGCTACCCCGTGATCATCAAGGCGGCCGCCGGCGGCGGAGGCAAGGGAATGCGCATCTGCCATAATGACATCTCCCTGATCAGCAACCTGATGGTCGCCCAGCAGGAGGCCGAAGCGAATTTCGGAAAATCCGATGTTTACATCGAAAAATACATTGAAAAACCCCGCCATGTGGAGATCCAGGTCCTGGGTGACAAAACCGGCCATATCCTGCACCTGGGAGAAAGAGACTGCAGTATCCAAAGAAGACACCAGAAACTCCTGGAAGAATCTCCTTCTCCGGTAGTCGACCAGAAGCTGCGTAAGCGCCTGGGAGATGCCGCGATCAAGGCGGCGAAAAGCGTAAATTACGTTTCCGCCGGGACTATCGAGTTCCTGCTCGATGAACACCATAATTTTTATTTCATGGAAATGAATACCCGGATCCAGGTAGAACATCCGGTAACAGAGATGGTTACCGGGATCGACCTGATCAAAGAACAGATCCGCATCGCTGCCGGTGAACGGATCCATTTCACCCAGGATGACGTCAAGGTCAGAGGAGCGGCGATCGAATGCCGAATCAATGCCGAGGATTTCGAAAATAATTTTATGCCTTCTCCCGGAAAGATCGAAAGCCTGATCCTTCCCGGCGGGCCGGGAGTAAGAGTAGACACGCACATCTACACCGGCTATCAGATCAGCCCTTATTACGACTCCCTGGTGGCCAAGCTGATCACTTATGGCAGCGACCGCCAGGACGCGATCCGGATCATGCAAAGGGCGCTGAGCGAATTCCATATCGCGCCGATCAAAACAACCATTCCTTTTCATCAAAAACTTCTGAATAATCCATTATTCTTAAAGAGCGAAATTTCAACCCATTTTGTCCAGGAGCTGCTCCAGGAAGAAAAAGGGGAAGGACAATAATATGCATAACGAAGAATCACGGACCGATCTGGGGAACATCAGGATCCATAAAAACGTAATCGCCTCTATCGCTTCGCTGGCGGCAATAGAGATCGAAGGGGTAAAGCGCGTCGGCCAGGACCTCAAGAGCGGGTTAATGGAATTTATCGGAAAAAAATCTTTTTCCGCGATCAAGGTGGAATTCGATAAAAACGGTGAAGTAAAAGTGGAGATACCGCTGATCATAAAGTACGGTTACAACATCCCCGAGGTGGCGGCAAAGGTGCAGGAAAATATCCGCAATAATCTCGAAAAGATGACCAATCTTTTGATCAAAGACATTAACGTCAACATCCAGGCAATCGAAAAAGGCTAAAGCCTGCAATAATAAATAGGGGAGGTAAGATGAAATTTTTTACCGTGCTGGGAATAGTTTTTTACTCAACGATCATTATCCTGGTTGGCCTGTCGATGATCGGCCTTTCTTTGAGCCTCATACCTATGCAAAATATCAATAACCTGCTGGCATATCTGCAGAACAGCGCCAATCTAAAGATCATCTTCGGCCTTAGCGGTTTCCTGTTGATCCTGATCAGCTTCTCCTTTGCCCAGCTGATCTTGGGCAAGTTCCAGCGCGAAAAGACCATCGCTTTCTCCACCGCTTCGGGCGAGGTAACGGTTGCCCTTTCTGCCGTCGAGGACCTGATCAAGCGCCTGACCGGGATCATTGCCGAAATCAAGGAATTGCGGCCCAACGTCATTGCCAGTAAAAAAGGTATTGAGGTGGACTTAAGGGTTATCCTGAAATCAGAAGCCAATATCCCTGAGCTGACCTCGCGGTTACAAGAGATCACCCGTTCAAAAATACAGGAGGTCCTGGGCCTGGAGGAACAGATATTCATCAGGATACACATCGCAAAGATCATTACCCCGGAAGAAAAGGAACGCAAGAAAAAGGATAACGAACGCGAGGATCCGGCTGTGCCATACAGTGGATTCGGAAGAATTTAACAAAGGAGAACACGGACATGGAAAAAATCGGCATACTTACCGGCGGCGGGGATTGCCCCGGGTTAAACCCTGTAATCAGGGCTGCCGTGAGGAGCGGCATAAACAACGGTTATGAATTTATTGGGATCAAAAACGGCTGGAAGGGGTTAATCGAGAAAGACACCATGCCGCTGAATATCGATACGGTTTCCGGGATCCTGCCTAAAGGCGGGACGATCCTGGGAACCAGCCGGACAAATCCCTATAAGAAAGAAGGGGAAGTGCAAAAGGTAAAAGATAACTTCAACGCGCTTAAG
>JAQUQA010000013.1:0-1764 GCA_028716305.1 Candidatus Omnitrophota bacterium
AGGCCCAAAAAAGCGTCTTTTTGATGCAGTCCGCAGTATAATTCACAGCCGTATTTTCCCAGGTGTGTTTTCAGGAATCCCGGGTCCTTGAGGTACAAATCAAGACAACTGTTGATACCTAATCCTTCCAGGACCACTGCTGTTTTAGGGCCCACTCCGCATAATTTTTTCGCGGGAGTTTTCTCCAGCACGGCCGTGATGTTGGCTTGATTTATTTCCGTGACACCGTTTGGCTTGTTTAATTTAGAGGCTAATTTTGCCAGGAGGCAGTTTTTGGCAATCCCTATAGAGGCGGTGACCCGGAAATTCTCCCTGATTTCAGCCCTGATCTTTTCGGCCAAATCGAGGTTTTCGGGGTATTCCGAGGTGTCTATTTGGAACTCGTCAATGGAGACGTATCTGACCGGAAAACCGTATTTTTTAACCAGAGAAAGGATTTCTTCCGAGGTCCAGATGTATTTACTTTGTTCGGCAGGGACAAATTGCAGGTTTGGGCAGATCCTGAAGGCCTCCTGGCTGGGCATCCCTGAGCTGATGCCATAGGCCTTGGCTTCATAACTGGCCGCGCAGACCACTGTATGCAGCGGGCTGTTCCTGGAGCCTACGATCAGCGGCTTGCCTTTCAGCCTGGGGTTGATCGCCTGTTCAATGGAGGCGAAAAAGGCGTCCATATCAACATGTAAAATCATAGTAGCGCAAAATGTAAAACGCAAAGCGCAAAGTTACAGCGTAAAGTACAAAGTTTTACGTTTTGCGCTGTAGTTTTGCGCTTTGCGCTTTGATCTTTACGTTATTCTATATTAGCTTATTATTCTATCCATCCTCCAGCCGTAGCTGGTATTATTGAACGATATCTGGTAGAGGTCGCTGCCGGTAGAGACCGAGAAATAATTAATGGTCTCCCGGCCGTTTTTTTCCTGCCAGCTGTAGGTTATTTCCTTGATTTCATAAGGTTTATTTTTCCAGACAAAGGAACGAGGATAGATTCTGGCGTCTTTGAACAAAGCCAGGACAGAGATTTTCTCATCCAGCCAGCCGGGTTCAGCATGATTGGTATCTTTGTCCGGGATATACCTGTCCCAGCGGGCTTTGGGGTTGAAGCTGGAATTCATATTTATGGACCAAGAACCATGGACCATGGACCAAGAACTACGCTTGCATGGTCCGTGGTTCTTGGTTCTTGGTACGGTAGTTAATATTTTCTAATGATGGTCAGCAGTTTGCCTATAATGCTGAAACTTTTTTCTATGGGCCGGTAGTTTTTATTGGCTGGTTCCAGGAAGAACCCGTTTGTATGGGGCCTTTTTTTGAGCCGTTTTAAAGTAGCTTCGTTATTATCCAGCAGGGCCGCGATAATATCACCGTGATCAGCCGTGGGTTGTTTTCTGATCACCGCGATATCTCCTTCCAGTATTCCTGCTTCGATCATGCTGTCGCCTTTGACCTTTAAGGCAAAGACATCATCCTGGCTGATACGGCTCAAGAAAAGATCTTCGGTCCCGACATAACCCTGGATGTCTTCATAGGCCAGGTTGGGCTTTCCGGCAGCAATATCGGCAATGATCGGGATCTTGCCGTAGTTGTCCCGCAGCAGTTCTATGGACCGGGAAAGGTTATTGGAACGCTTTAGATAGCCTTTTTTCTCCAGTGCCTCGAGGTAATCCCTGACCGTGCCGGTTGAAGAAAAACCCATATGCCCGGCAATTTCCCTGATGGTCGGCGGGATATTCTCGTGTTTCCTCCGGCGGATGAAATCCAGGACTT
>JAQUQA010000013.1:1864-6065 GCA_028716305.1 Candidatus Omnitrophota bacterium
ATCGAAACCTGCTGCGGGGTAAGGCCGAGCCGGTTGAATTCATCGATCAGGTCTATGAAAACGATGTTATCCGATGGGATGGTTTTGATCAGTTTGTGCAGCGGCCAATAAGGGTATTTCTCCCGAAAATCCTTGACCATGATGCTCGAGGTAGGAAAAATTACCATCACCAGCTTGTTGTCGTGTTCTTTGGCGATGTCGGATATCTCCAGGACCGCCCCTTTAAGCGGGTTGAAATATTTCGGCTGGTGGTAGTAGTAATAATTATCTATTTCGTCTTTGATCTTCAACTTCTTGCGTTCTTTTTTGATCGCGCTTTTTTTGATCCGGAAGAAAAAATATCTCGCCAGGGCGCTGTGGCGGATCAGGAAGTTCTTTTCAAAATAATATTCGCCCGGTTCAGGGTCGTTCAGGACATAGTTCAGGATGACCAGATCAGGGTTATATTTTAGCCCTTTCGTCTGCAGTTGCTCCAGCTCCTGAAAGGTAGAATATCCCTCAACCCCGAAGTTCATCACCTCATAGCGCGTCTTTAAAGAATGTTTGTTTAATATTGCCTCCAGTTGAGCGGCCAATGTTTGGTTTTCTGCCAGCATTACCGAAAGGGTCTCTGAATCACCGAGCATGATAATGCGGAAGGTGTCTTTAGGCTTATTTACCGGGTATTCTGGACCGCGCAGGCCGTCTGAATTGATCGAGATGTTAGTGGTCTTTGCCCCGGGTACCAGCTCATAGCGCAGGTAAGGGTTAAAACTCCTGCGGTAGATTGGCCGTTCTACCCAGCCGCCCATTTTCCAGGCAAAGCGCATGATCACCTCCGCGGTGGCCAGCACGAGAGCAATTGAGCAGAACATCAGCAGGATATTTTGTAATCGGTTGTTCTTCAATCATCCTCCTTACTAATTTTCGTTCAGCGTTCTGCGTTCAGCGTTCTGCGTTGGTGCGTAAATTTAAATGTGTTTACGCCGTTCTCTGAACGCTGAACGCCGAACGAAATTTATTGTTTTGCGTTATTTTCGTCCCTCGTCTTTCGTCTTTCGTCCCTCGTCCTTCGTAACTTGCCTCTCCAACTCAACACTCCCAGGGCAGCCAGATAAACCGCTGATCCGATACAAAAAGAGACCGCCAGGTAACCGATAAAGACCGGGAAAACGATCTTCAGGGCGGCCAGTTCCAATAGCTTGTGCCAGTGGAAATTTGCCGTGAAAACCGTCCAATTATCCTTGAGTGCCTGTAGGTTGGTTCCTGTAAGCTGCGATCCAACCTTCACGGAAAGGGCAAAAGTAACCACGCTTAACCAGGTATTGGTTAAGAGGCTTCCCAGGAGGGCGCTGGCCCGGTTTAGCCGCAAAAATGCCGCTACTACCAGCGAGGCGATCGGCCCGCTGCCGGGAATGATCCCAAGAAAAACACCCACTCCCAGCCCCAAAGATATCCGCTGTGGGGAATCGTGAATCCTGAAAAGTTTAAGATAAATCAGTCTGAATAATCGCCGCGGGCTAAGTTTTCTTTCCGGTTTTTTCATTTTTTACAATATCGCAACACGCTCGCGGTATGCAGTACAAGATTATATATTGCGTTTTATGTTTTCTCCGGCAAAACGTTCCAGGCCGTTGGATTCCTGGGTCCAGCCGTTATACAGTTCGAACCCATGCATTATTTCCTGCGCCTGCTCGTATTCCTCGAGCGTGATCCTGCGCGAGAGTTCTTTGAATTCCATGGCCCGATGATACGGGGCATATTGGCTCATCAGGCTGATGTAAGTATCTTTTGAAAGTTCTTTCGCGATAAACTTCATTATTTCCC
The DNA here is from genome assembly GCA_028716305.1 of Candidatus Omnitrophota bacterium. Lineage (GTDB taxonomy): Bacteria > Omnitrophota > Gorgyraeia > Gygaellales > Profunditerraquicolaceae > JAQUQA01. The sequence continues at coordinate 3,671 of JAQUQA010000013.1, forward strand.
GGGTGCCGGACAATTTTTGCGGCAATACCAGGTGCCGGATGATTAAGCCCTTTTTAATAATGCCCCGACCGTCAAATACCGGAATGCCGGCTTGAAGATGCATCTGTTTTACGGAATCCCGGTTGTAAGAAGGGTAATCCGCGGCAGAGGAATATTTTTCAGCCGTTTCTTTATCCGCATAGCGCATATCGGCCAGGTATATATCCACGATCCCGTCCAGCAATTTTATCATGCCGGGTAATTCATATCCACTGGTATTGTAGCAGATCGGAATCTTTAACCCCCGGCCGATGGCTATCTGGAGGCTTTCCAAGATCTGCGGCATGACGTGGGTAGGAGTGACCAGGTTGATATTATGGCAGCCGGTTTCCTGCAGTTTAAGCATGAATCCGGCCAGCTCTTCCGGACCGGCCTCCCTGCCCTCCTGCCCCTGGCTAAACCGGTAATTCTGGCAGTAGACACAACGCAGGTTGCAATTGGAAAAGAAAATCGTCCCGGACCCGGATTCTCCGGATAGCGGCGGCTCTTCCCCGAAATGCGGCATATAGCTGCAGATTTTTGCCTTGGCCCCTGTCCGGCAAAATCCCGTTTCGCCTTTGAGCCTGTTAACTCCACATTGGCGCGGGCAGATTTTGCAGTTGGAAAGCATCTGCCGGGCGGCCAGGACGGTCTTCTCGAGCTCGCCGTTATGGTACTTTGACAGGTAAGAGGGATAGTTCATATTAGTGCAAAGTGTAAAGCGCAAAGCGCAAAGTTACAGCGCAAAGCGCAAAGTTGAAGTTTAAAACGTAAAACGATAAATTCCGTACGGCGTTCAGAGAACGGCGTGAGCACATTTAAATTTACGCAGAACGCCGAACGCAGAACGCTGAACGCCGAACGAATCTCTGTGACCTGTGACCTTGTGTCTTGTGACTTACTTGGTCCTTGGTTCTTGGTCCGTGGTCCGTGGTTCTTGGTCCTTGGTTCTTAATTTTTTGATCCTGTGCCCTGTATATCTCCCTTATACGATTGAATGTTTCGATATATTCTCTCGAACGATAGTCCGGATAGGTCCATTCCCACGGCTGGAAGGAGTCTTTGCGGTAGACCAGGGTGACTTCCCCAAAAATGCCTGAACCAAGATATATCCGGTGGCAGAAATCTTTTGTCGTGGCCAATACGAGTTTTGCCATGTCCAGGTAACCCGGGTCGATGTTGATTGAGCGCTTTTTAACGGACCACGGACCACGTACCACGTACCAAGCAAGCTCGGTCCTTGGTCCTTGGTCCATGGTTCTTGGTTCTTGGTTCATGGTTCGTGGTTCTTGGTACTTGGTACACGATAATGCAAGTTTATCTTCTACGCGATTGGTGAAGGCCTTGATTGCCGGGAGGGCATCGGGGTTGATCAGCTTTTTAAAGGCCAGGAAACGCCTTTTAAGGTTGCTGCCTAGCTCGTTTTCGTAGTATCCGGTATAATCGAAAGGGAATTCCCGGCTCTGGAAATCGATTTTTCCCAGGCGGAGCTCCAGCAGGCGTTTTGCCTTGGCCAGGCTTGTCTCTTTGCTGTAAATGAATCCGCAGATAAGTTTTACCGGCCGGCACTTTCTGATCTTGCCCATGATTGGATCTGTCAGGTGGGGATGAACTGATTCACGTATTTGGAAAGGATTTTGCGCTGTTCCTCTCCGAGATGATTAAAGAAAACCGCGATGTTGAATCCTCCGTTTTTTTCATCTTCCGTGCGGACGATCACGCCCCGGCATTCGACATCGAAATTCTTTTTTTCCCGCTTGGTAACTATCGGCAGGTTTAATTTTACCGCGACCTTTGTGAACGGGGGCACGTATTTGTCGATGCGGCAATACGCCCCAACGCAGCTGACATTTTGCGTTTCGCTGCTGAAATCGTACCCGTTGGCGATGATCTTTACCGGAAGCTTCTGGTCGATCCGCGGATGTTGCCTTCTTTCTTTTTTCATCGTCGGGATCATTATTGACCTTCTTTTTCTTTAGGCTGCTTGGAATTTATCCAGCATCTTTTTGTACAGTAAAATTTACCGTTGCGGTAATAACGTTTTGTTTTTTTTAACGGTTTTGAACAGGCCGGGCAATTCGTTTGTTTTTCTACCGGCGCGGCTGCTTCTTTGGGAGCTTCGGCTGACATGTATTTGTTTTCCTTTCGTTTAAAGATTGTTTCGCTGCATCTCTATGTATTCTCGCAGATAATCCGTTTTTTGCGGTTCCAGCTGCAGGAATTCCACTCCCACCCGGTAACGGTTGGAATGGGCAATCGGGCTTGCCCAGGCGACTCTGCCCACAGGCGCCAGGATCTGGGAAAGTATCCGGATCTCCAGCATCAGGTTGGTGAAAGGGGCGATATACCCGTCGTTTGTTAAAGCCACTCCGCCTTC
>JAQUQA010000013.1:6165-15136 GCA_028716305.1 Candidatus Omnitrophota bacterium
TGCAAATTCTACGACCTAAAAGAAAAACCCTTTAACGTTACCAGCGATCCTTCCTTTTTCTTCTTCAGCAACCGGCATCGAGAGGCCCTGTCGCATCTTTTTTACGGAGTTACCCAGAGAAAAGGGATCATTGTGATTACCGGTGAGATCGGCACCGGCAAGACCACTCTTTGCCGGTATTTTCTTAACCAGTTGGGGACGAAGAACGTTAAAACCGCCTTGATCCTTAATCCTTATTTTTCCGAGATCCAGCTTCTCGAGGCGATTCTCAATGACTTCGGGGTGGCAAAAAAAGAAAAAAACAGGGTCTCTTCTCTCTGGCAGCTTAACGATTTTCTTTTAAAAGAGTCCCGGCGGGGCAACAACGTGGTTCTGATCATTGATGAGGCGCAGAACCTTGACCCCGCTCAGCTGGAACAGGTCAGGCTGCTTTCTAATCTGGAGACGGAAAAGGATAAGCTGATCCAGATCATCCTGGTCGGCCAGCCGGAGCTTAACCGCAGGCTTAATCTCTATGAGCTCAGACAGCTCCAGCAGAGGATCGCCGTTAGGTACCATGTTGCCCCTCTAATAAGAGAGGATATCAAAGATTACGTGAATCACAGGTTAAGGGTAGCCGGTTCGCCGGACAAGGTCAATTTCACCGAGGAGGCCCTGGGGATGGTTTATGAATTTTCCTCGGGCACCCCCAGGCTGATAAATATCCTTTGTGACCGGGCGCTGCTGGCCGGGTTTGCCAGCGAAACTTATCTTATCGATGACGCGATTATGAACCGCTGCCTGGAAGAATTAAGCACTTATTTTGTGAGACAATAAAGATGAGTATAATCTACGACGCGCTTAAAAAAATAGAATTAAAATTAAAAAAGCCGGCTGAGCAGGCCGCCGCGGCGCCGGAAAATAAAAAAAACGGGTTTAATTTTAAATACGCGTTGGTTTACGTCTTGGTGATTATCCTGGGGTATTTTGGAATGCGGTTTTTTTATAACCTGATTACGCCGCCGGCAGCTCCGGCCAAAGGGTTAGCCGGGGCGCAAAGGCCCGTGCAGCAGGCCGCAACTCCGCCGCAGGTCCAACAGCCTTCCGCGGCGGTCGTGGCAACCCCTGCTCCTGCCGGTGCGCCAGCGCCTGCCATAGTCGAAGAACCCCGGGAGGAACCGGCCCCTCCTTTGCCTGCCGTGACCTTAAATGGGATTATGTCTTCGGGTGATGATGGTTATGCCTTGATAAATAATCGAATAGTTCAGGTGGGTGATGATGTCAGTGGGTATATTGTCAGCAAAATTGAAGAGTCCGCAGTAGAGCTTAAAGCAAAAGACCGCGTAGTCAGGATCCCTCTGGATTTTTAAAGTTTTTCCGCCCAACGCAATACGCACTACGCAATACGCACGACGCACGACAAACTTATGTAATTCTACTTCTAGTTACCTTGCGGATCATCTCCAGTGGCACGTTCTCCATGATCCGCGTCTTTCCGATATCCTGCAGCAGGACAAACTTATTCTTTTTTCCGGAAAATTTCTTATCATAGAATTGGGCTTTGACGATCCCTGCCAGGGGGATGTTTTTTATCCTAGTGGGCAGGCCGCTTGCGCCGATCAGTGTTTCCAGGCGGGCGTGTTTTTGCGGGGTGAGAATATTTAATTCCTTGCTGATATCCGCGGCCAAAAGCATCCCCAGGGCTATCGCCTCTCCGTGGTTATATTTTCCGTAAGCCCCGGCCGCTTCGATCGCGTGGCCCAGGGTGTGCCCGAAATTAAGGATGGTGCGGATCCCCTTTTTTTCCTTTTCATCCTGTTCTACGATCCTGGCCTTGATCCCGCTGCAGCGCCAGACGACGAATTCCAGCGCAGATTGTTTTAATGCCAGGATCTCGGAATAGTGCTTTTCCAGGTATCCGAATAGCCGCGGGTCCTTTATTGCCCCATATTTGATTATTTCCGCCAGCCCGGAACGAACCTGCCGCAAGGGCAGGCTTTTCAGGAAATTTATTTCGCTGAAGACAAGCCTGGGCTGATAAAAAGCCCCCAGCAGATTTTTGCCCTGCGAAAGGTCGACACCGGTTTTTCCGCCGATTGAGGAGTCGACCTGGGCCAGAAGGGTTGTCGGTACCTGGATGTAGGGGATCCCTCTTTTGTATATCGAGGCCACAAATCCTGCCAGGTCCCCGATGACTCCTCCTCCCAGGGCGATAATAAAAAGGCGCCTTTTTTTATCAAACGAAGAAATGTTCCCGATTAGGGTTTGAGCGGTTTTAAACGATTTGCTGGTTTCAGCGTCGGGGACCAGGCTATGGCCGGTCTCGAATCCCGCCGACTTAAGGGATTCTCGGATTTGCCCTGCAAAACGCAGGTATATCCGGCGGTTGGAGATGATATAGGCATCGCCGGCGATACCTGTTTTTTTTAACTCTTTACCCAGGAGCCGGATTATCCCGCTGCCGACGACGATATTGTAAGGGCTATTTTTTAAGCGGACCTTTTCTGTCTTCAATGGGGCCTCTTCATTGCTAATCCAGAAGCTCTACCTTTTCAATCGCGATAATCCCGGGTTTTTCATTCGCGCCGGAAATCAGGTTTCCTGTTACCTTAACCATGCGGTGATTCAGGGTGTCCAGGCTTTTCTTATTTCCTTTGAGCAGGTATACGCTGTTATCTGTGGTGATCAATTTATGGGATCCCTTACGGCCAAAGATCTTTCCGTAGGGGCGGATCTCTCCGTTTATGGTTATGGAATATGATTGGGTGGGGGGTTTTGGTTTTTCTACGGCACGCGGCGGCTCGCTTATTACCGGCGGCCTTTTACCGATAAATTTTTTATGGATCCAGCCGTAACTGTTGTTTATGGGGATTATTTTATACCAGCCCGCCTCTTCCGCGACTATCGTGACCAGTTCGTTTTTATCGGCTTTCCCGATCACGGCAGAGTCTGTGCCGGCAGCCAGGCGGATATTCACCTTTTCCTTGGAGATGCTGCCGTAACGATTTTTATCTTCCTGTGGATTGTTCACCAGGGGGTTTTCTTCGATGAGGGCCACCAGGTCCTTACTGACAAAGCTCGGCGCGTATTTCGGCAGCCTAACTCGGTACCAGTCATAGCGCTGTGAAAGGACTTCCAGAATATCCGATTTTTTAGTGGTGCAGATTATCCCGGATCCGGTTGTCGAATCGGTGCGGATGTTTATGCCGTTCGAGTTAACTTCTCCTAAAAACGGAAAAATCTCTTCTGCCTGAACCTGCTTCAGCGAAGTGACGGTAAATAAGAGCAGTAAAAAAAGAGCTTTCTTCACCGGATTATTTCTTTTCCTGGGCCTTGGCACCCGCGCCTTTGGCGGCGGCCCCTTTAGCGGCTGGAGCGGCGGCGGCCGGAGCTGCTGCTGTTTCTGCTCCTGCGGCGCCCGGAGTTTCGGTTTTTTCGGCCTTTTCTTTCTTAATCTTGATCTTAAGGGTCTTGATCTTCGGCAGACCGAAGACGCCGTCCCCTTCTTTCCATTTTCCCTTATCGAGCATCATTTTGATGCGTTCTGCCCGTTTCAAAACCGATCTTTGTTTTTTGTCCTTTTCATTGGATTTCAGTGATGGGTGGATCGACATTGTTTACATCCTCCTTATAAAACAGTCCTGGTAACGTTTTTTTAATTCGGAAAGCACCTTTTTTGCGCTTTCTTTATCCTTAAAACCGCCGACACATAATACGGCGTAATTTCCTTTGGCGATGACGATGGTCGAGTATCCCTTTTTTTTCAGGCTGCGGGATTCGTTTTCCGCGCTTGCCCTGTTTTTAAAACTTGCCACTTGTATCGTGTATCGTCCCGGCGCCTGGGGAGTCACGGTTTTTACTTCCTTGATCTGCAGAGGACTTCCGGATTTATTTGCCAGCAGGGTATTTGCCGCCGGCTGTTGGTTATCCGGAGCGGCCGCCCGGGGTGTTGCCGGGGCAGTAACAGCTTTTTGTGGTTTTTGCGCCATTAGCTGATTGCTGCCCGGGGCAATCTTTTGCCGCGTGATCCTTTTTCCTTTTTCTACTCCCAGGGAAAAAGAAACTACCGCGATGATGATAAAAATAATGCTCAAGAGGAGCTTCTTTTCGTGGTTACGGATCTGCCAGCTGAAGGCCCGCGGCCTCGCGCTGGGCGTTTCCGAGCCGTCATTTATCTGGGAAAAAAGCTCCAACTGTGAATTGTTTTCTTTATCCATTTTACTGCAGTAGCCTGAGATATTTTTTGGTATTGAATTTTTTTATGACCTTCAAAAAGGCATCGACGACCTTGGGGTCAAACTGCGTGCCGCTTTTTTTCTTGATCTCCCGGATTGCCGCGTCTATGGCCACCCTTTCCCGGTAGGGCCTTCCGTAAACCATTGCCTCAAAGGCGTCGGCAACCGCCATGATCCGCGCCCCCAGCGGGATCTGTCCTTTCTTCAGCCGCGAGGGGTACCCTGTCCCGTCGTATTTTTCATGATGGTGCATGATGATCGGTATCACCGGCTTCAAAATCTGGAAGGGCCTTAATATCTGCGCGCCTTTTACCGGATGCGTCTTGATGATACTGAATTCCTGGTCGGTCAGCTTGCCGGATTTTGTCAGGATTTCCATCGGGATATCTACTTTTCCCGTGTCGTGCAATAAGCTCGCGTATTTGAGGCTCTCCACCTGCTTATCGTCAAGGTGCATCTGGTGCGCGATTGCCACAACCAGCCTGCTGAAATACGGAGAATGCGTATATTCCTGCGGCACGCGGATGTCCAAAAGGGTTACCAGCGACTTGATGCTCCCGAAGACGATTTTTTGCTGCTCTTCGTAAAGCTGGAAATTTTTGATCCCGATTATCGCCTGTTCGGAAAGCGTGATCAGTAGTTCCTGGTCAAAAGAGTCAAACGGCCTTTCGAAAAGGTTTCGCCTGACGATGACCATGCCGATGATATCTTCGCTGATCAGCGGCATCCCCAGAATGGTATTTTTTCTGACCGAGGTCAACGTCCTGGCAATCCGGTTCTCGATATTCCCGGAAAGCTTGGTTTTTTTCTCGATGATGAATTTTTTTCTTCCGCTCGCGGTACACTTTAAAATCGAGCTTGTCTTGGTGTTATCCAAAAGTATGATCTCGCAGGAGCTGCAATTCAGCAGCTGACAGATTAGCCTCGATAAGCGGGAAACCAGGTCTTTAAGCTCGAAAGTAGAATTGATCAGGCGGTAGATACTATGAACCGCAGAACTTAATATCTTATACTTTTTCGTAGGGGTCAAATAATTTTTTGTATTCATCTAAGGCATACCTGTCCGTCATTCCGGCGATGTAATCACAAACTGCCCTGCGCACATCCCCCTGGGAGATCTTTTTCTGTACCCCTGCGGGAAGGGCCTGCGGTTTATCAATATAAAAATTGAACAGTTCCTGGATAAACCTTTTGGCCTTAATGCTCATCCGCACTACCCGGTAGTGGTTATACATTTTCCTGATCAGGAGTTCGCGCAGCGGCTTGCGCAGTTGGTGCATCGAGGCGCTGAAAGACGCCAGCTTATCTTTCTGGTTTTTGACGTCTTGCGCGGATTTAATTCCCTTCCGGTAGATCCTGTTTCGTGTTTCTTCTATCAGGTCGGTAACCTGAAGGTTGATCAAAGAACGGATAACGATATATTTTTTTATTTCACTGTCAACCTGGCGGTGTTTTGCCGGTATCTGAGAGCAAAGCTTTTCCCAGAGCTCCAGGTCTTGCAGGTCATCTTCTTTTAGCAGTCCCGAGGTCAATCCGTCATCCAGGTCGTGGTTGTCATAGGCGATCTCATCGGCGATATCCACAATCTGGGTTTCCAGGGTCGGCGCCTCATCGGGGGCCAGCCCTTTTAGCCTGCTGGCACGGTCAAAGGCCGAAGAATGCTTGACGATCCCTTCTCTTACCTCCCAGGTCAGGTTTAGCCCCGGGAAGTCCGGATAACGCTCTTCCAGCAGGTCTACTACCCTGAGTCCCTGGAGGTTATGATTAAAACCGCCGAATTTCGCCATTAATTCGTTGAGCGCGTCTTCTCCGGAATGTCCGAATGGGGTATGCCCTAAATCATGGGCCAGTGCCAATGCTTCGGTAAGGTCGGGGTTCAGCCTTAACGCCTTGGCAATCGTTCTGGCAATTTGCGCCACTTCCAGAGTATGGGTCAGGCGTGTGCGGTAATAATCACCTTCGTGATTGACAAAAACCTGTGTTTTGTATTCTAATCTCCTGAAAGCTGCCGAATGGACGATCCTGTCTCGGTCTCTCTGGTAACATGAGCGGTAAGGATGTTCTTTCTCCTTGTGCAGCCTGCCTTTACTATTATAGCTTTTCGAGGCGAAAGGCGCAAGGAATTTATCTTCAAATTCTTTGAAATTTAGTTCTTCAGGCATTTTTTCAGTTTTTTGCGCAACTCTTTTAAAGATTGAGAGATTACCTTTGTGCCGTAAATGATCGGCATGAAATTCGTATCCCCCTGCCATCGCGGCACAATATGTATGTGCAGATGTCCGGTTATTCCGGCACCCGCGACAGCAGAGAGGTTGACCCCGATGTTAAAACCCTGGGGCCGAAGGCATTTTTCCAGGAGCGCCTTTGCTTTATTTACCGCTTTGATCAGGTCAAGAACCTCTTCATCACTTAAGAGGTTCAGGTCTTTTGCGTGCCGGCGCGGAGAGACCATTAGGTGCCCGTTGTTATAAGGATAGATGTTAAGGATACAAACCGAGTATTTTGTGCCAAAAACCGTATTTTCTTCGTCACCGGATTTTGCGGCGGCGCAGAAAATGCACTTTTTTTGTTTCTTCGCCGAAATATAATTTATTCTCCAGGGGGCCCAGAGTTTGTCCATTTTTATCGTATTGCGTATTGCGTTGTGCGTATTGCGTTTTTATAGTTTAATTATCTTCGCGCTTATCTTATCATTAATCTCAATGATCCCGTAAGAATTATAGGGGGCAAATATGGTATCGGTCGCGCTGCCAGGGTTAAAAAACAGGGTCTCTCCGATTTTTTCATTCATCGGGGCATGGGAATGCCCGAAAACAATTATATCCACCGGGTCATCCTTAAAGAGCCTTTTTAACAGCTCCGGAAGCCCTGAGGGTATGCCGAAGCCGTGCATTATCCCGATACGAAATTTACCGACCTGGATGATCTCTTTTTCCGGCAGGACCTTTCTTAGGTCATAGGGGTCCATGTTGCCGTAAACCGCGTATACCTTGCTGCAAACTTCTTTTAATTGTTCCAACGCGCTCATATTTACCAGGTCACCGGCATGAATGACCATATCGGCTTTTTTGAAATCTTCCAGGATCTTCTGTGGTATCCTGGTTGCCCGGTCGGGAATATGCGTGTCGGAAATAACCCCGATTCTGACCTTTTTATTCATTTTTATAAGCAATGACCCTCGGTTTTGAAAAAAGGTCAAAAAGCTGGTTAAGGTGGTTCAGGTCCCAGGTAAGGATCTTTTCTTCCATCGCCCTGAGCCTGGCATTCGTGTCCACGTCCCGGAAAGTAACGATTATTTTTCTTTGTAATTTATGCCGGTATTTTTTACATTCTTTCGCGAAGTCGGAAATGTCCTCTTCGGTTAAAGTCTCTTCTTTTAAGGCGATGATCCAGAGGGCGTCGTGGGAGCGCCCGATCAGCCCCTCTCTTAGAGCGCGGCGGTTGAATTCCAGCGGTTTCACTTCCCGGAAATGCGTAAGCTTGAGCCGCTTTCGTTCCATTTGAATCGTTTCGTCGCAAAACATTCCCAGTAGCTCCTGTATTCTTTCTCCCACCGGCCTTTGGGTGTTTCGCAAGAATTCCTCGATAATCTCTTTGAAATTCGAAATAAAAAGGTCTTTTTGATTTTTAGCGTCGAAGGTCAGGGAGTTCAATTTTCTCTGGTAGACGAATTTTATCCAAAAAGCAAAAACCCTGTCGCAGAGGCAGAGAAAATCCCCGCTGCGGGTGATACAGTCGAGTTCCAGCAGGCCGTTTATTCTTTGCAGGATCTCCTTTTGCGGCTTATGCGTTAACAGGCAGATCTCCTTGATCTTATTGTTACCTTTGGCGATCAGATAGATGATGGACATGTAATCCTGGCCGTAATTGGCATCGAGCAGCCGCTTCATGTAGATGGAAAACCGCTGGTTAAGCGCGCCGGTTGGTTCGAATAAAAGATTTTCCAGGACCAGTGCCAGGTCCTTTTGCGGGTTCTTGGCATAATTTTCCGCGAGCATCTCCAGGTAAAAGGGGCTCCCTCCTGTAAAATGCACCAGAAAATTCTTGATCCCTTGGGGGGCACAAACATTAAGTTCTTTGAATTTTTTGTTCAGGTATTGTTCGCTGGTCTTGATATCAAAAGGCTCAACATTGATCACCTCAAAGTTCCCAAAGAGCAGGGAAAGTTCCTTGGAAAGTATGTTCTTGGCGTGGTATTTTAAAGAACTGATGATGATATACATCGTATTTTTTTGGGAAACCAGGAGTTTCGACCATTCCGAATATATCCTTTTGCTGCCGATTTTTTCCAGGTTATGGAATTCATCGAAGATGACCACGCAGGACTTGCCGGTTTCGTTCTTGATGATTTCGCAAAGGCCAAGCAGATCGGAAAAAACATTTATTTTTTTGCGTTTCTCAATTGCCGCGAGTATTGCGGTTATCCTTTCGGTGGTGCGCGGAATGAAGCCCCGGGATTTATTGATCAGGTAATTAATATCTTCGGCCATGGGTATTTCGCTGTTTAAGAGGAAGTTGTACAAGAATACTCCGATGAACCTGCGGGTAAATGAGTTCAGGGATTCCAGCCTGGCCTCCAGGTAAATCGGGATGATATGCGGGTCGGAGAACTTACTGAGGAAGTTGAAAATTATGGAGGTTTTACCGACAAATTCATCTCCGATGATCGCCAGGTTCTGACGGTAGCCGTTCTTTAGATCATAGACCCGTTTCTGCAGGATCTCCAAATGCGAACTACGGTCAAAAAAGCTTTCTTT
>JAQUQA010000014.1 GCA_028716305.1 Candidatus Omnitrophota bacterium
TCAATCTCCCGGCGTAACGGTGCAATTTGCCTATGCAGATCCAATATAGGTATCTTCATCATTCATTAAAGAGTAAGTTTTTTACCGCATCAAAGGCCATCTGGGTAGTTATGCCTTCCAGGCACTGGCGTTGGTTAACGCAAGGATCCAAGCGAAAATTACGGTAACAGGGAGAACATTCACGCTGAACGGATAATACCCGGTGCTTTCGCGGATCGGCCGGAAACGGACCATAGACCAGCGGATCAACCGGACCAAAGAAAGAGAGCGTTTTTTTTCCCAAGGCAACCGCAATATGCAACGGCCCGCCGTCGTTGGTGATTAAAAGGTCGAGATTAGCAATGACCCCAATCAGCTCTTCCAAAGAGGTCTTGCCCGCCAGATTAAGAGGAGTGCTCTTCATTGCGGCAGCCAGATTATCGGCGATCATTTTTTCGGATTGGTCAGCCAGAACCAGGACCTTTAAGCCGAGCTCTAGGGATAAGCGATCAGCCAGTTCCGCGTAATTGCCTGCCGGCCAGTGTTTCAGATAAGCATCCTTCCCCCAGCTGGCCCCGGCACCGGGAGCGATCCCCACGATCCGCTCTCCCGCTTGCGGGCTTAAAGCAGAAATAATTTTACCCGCCTTCCGGAATTGATCCTCCGAAAGATCCAGCTCCATTGTCCTGGCCGAGGCCTTTATCCCGACGAATTTCAAAAGATCAAGATAGTATTCAATTACGTGTTTTTGATTATACCCGCTTAACTCTACCTTTTTAGTCAGGAACCTGCCCCGGCCTTTATAATCGTAGCCGATCCGTTCCTTTACCGAGATCAATTTTGTGATAAAAGTATAGCGATGATCCAGAGAAAAATCAAACGATATGTCAAACTTTGCTTTTTTCAGGGCGCAAAATAACTTCAGGGATTCAGCCATCCCCTTTAATTTTGATTTCCCATAGATCTTTTTGATGTCCCCGCGGGAAAGCGCGAAAACCCTGTCGATACAACGATTATGTTTTAATAGCGGTTCGACCCGTTGGTTGCACCAATAACCGATAAAACATCCGGGAAAGGCATCCCTGATATTTTTTAATAACGGAGTGGTAAAAAGTACGTCTCCGATCCCAAAAGGGTTGATAATGAGAAATCGCTTCAAATTTGTGCGTGGAATTTTTGTTGTTTTAAAAGTTCTACGATTTTTTTGACATCCTGCGCCCTGTCCTTGGAGCAGACCAGCAAGGCGTCATCCGTGTCCACGATGATCAGATCATTTAATCCCAGCGTTACCAGGAGCCGCTTTCCCGACCAGGAGACAATATTTCTACTATCCAAATCCAGGGAATTCTTCCGCATAATATTTCCCTTTATATCCTTTTTCATAAACGGCTCCAGCGACTTCCAGCTGCCCAGGTCAGACCAGGGGAACTCCGCGGGAATCAAAGCAATCTTATCGGTTTTTTCCATCACCGCGTAGTCAATGGAAGTCGCGCTTAAGCGGGTCCATGCCCGCTTCAGGGACGGCTCGCCGGTAATCCCCTCTAGCAGCCGGTAATCCGGCAAAGACACCTTCCTGATCTCCTCCAGCAAAACCCTCGCCCGGAAGATAAAGATCCCGGCGTTCCAGTAATAACCGCCGTGCTTAATGAATTTTCTGGCTTTCTCCAAAGAAGGCTTCTCAATAAATTTTCTTACCTTGAACAGCTCCTCCTGCGCCCCCTTAAGCCGAACACCTGTTTGTATGTAACCGTAACCGGTTTCCGCTCCCAGAGGAACTACCCCCAGGGTCACGATCCAACCCGATTCCGCGGCCCGCAGCCCCCTGCGGATCCCCTTAAGAAACTTATTTTCCTGTTCTATGCAATGATCGGAAGGACAAACCAGGATCAGTGCGTCTTTATCGGAATCATAAATCCTTTTTGTCAAGACCGCTATCGAAGGAAAGGTATTTCTCCCCTGGGCCTCGTAAAAAAATTTCACCCCGGAAATATCTTTGGCCTTAAGGCAACTTTTTAGCTCCCTGGCGTAATCTTTATTGGTAGCGATATAGATGTTCTCTTTTTTAGCCAGCGGCGCGACGCGAGCCAGCGTCTGGGCGATTAGTGATTTACCAAAAGAGAATTTCAGGAACTGCTTAGGCTTATTGTACCTGCTTAACGGCCAGAAACGGCTCCCCACTCCTCCGGCAAGAATTATACAATAGGTCATCTCTTCAACATCTCCTCTACCGCCGCCATAACTTCATCGGGGGTGATCCGCGCCAGATCATCTCTTTCGATGACCCGGGAACGCTCTTTGGGCCATGGCCCCCATCTTCCGGAGGTCTTACCCGGTAAATCATTCCTGAACAGGGCCACTACCGGAGTGCCTACCGCGCAGGCTAAATGCATTGGTCCGCTATCCGCGGAAATCAACAAGGCGCTCTTTTTCAAGAGGGCGGCTAACTCTTTTAATGAGGTTTTTCCGGTAAGGTCCCTCACCCCGGACCCTAAACCGCCAAAGACGCCGGCGCTTTGGGTTTGATTATCCAGAGAACCGATTATCAGCGTCGTAAAACCGCTTTTTTGCGCAAGCAGGCGGCATAAGGCCAAAAAACTCTCCTGCGGCCAAAGCTTCCTCTTGTCACTGGCCCAGGGGTGGACGGCAATCAATCGCCCGCCCTTGGGAACCGCATAATTATCTAACAACTTGTCAATTATACCACTCTCCACCTTCAAAGTTAAGGATTTATCTTGGGTCCCCGCCCCGAGAAGGGCAACTAGATCCAGATTATACTCTACTTCATGCTTTAAGCCCAGATACTTATCATCCTTGATCTTATGCGTAAGCAAATACGCGGCTTTATGGTCATATCCGGCGCGATAAGGGACCCCGCCTGCCCAGCTGAAGAAGTTGAATTCTTTTGAAGGGTTGAGCATGACCGCGGCATCGAACCTGTTCTTTCTGATCCAATGGATCAAACTGACTTTTTCTAAAAAAGAGTGCCTCTTGCCGCTCTTCCAGCTGATGACCCGGTCGATATAAGGCACGCACCCGGCAAGCTCACTGGTTGCCGGATCGACCACGCAGCTCAGGCGGCATCCGGGGAAACTCTCCTTAAGCGCGCGCAAGGCCGGGATATTCAGGATGAACTCGCCGAACCTGTCATTACGCACGACCAGGATCTGCTTAAGCTTTAAGGGAAGATCTTTCATCAACCAGCCTTTTTAAACCCAGTGAAAACCCCGCCAGGTACCAAAAGATCAAAGCCACCCGCGAAGAATAAAGACTGCTTTCCGTCAGGCCGTTTATCAGAAAAGCCGCCAGGCAGGCGATCAGGGCCAGCGAGAAGATCTTTAAGGATCCATCATTGATGCTTTTATAAGTCTTCCAGGCCGAGACAAAATAGGCATAGATCAGCCAGATAAAAACCGCCAACCCCGCTAACCCTATCTCTCCTGCCATATGCAGGAAATTATTATGCGCGTACATATAATCCAGGGTCACGATATTCATATATTCCGGGGATTCTTTATAAGTCTGATAGTTACGCATAAAGGTATTGGCCCCTACGCCGATCACCGGGTGGTGCCGGATCATGTTCAGAGAATTACGGTAAATCGCGATCCGGTCGTCATTACACATGAAGCGCACGGGATTATAATTAACCTCTTTGGCCCAATCTTTTACCGCGCGCGGCAGGAGAAACCATGATGACAGGGTAAATACGATCAAGACGAAAAGCAGTCCCCTTTTTTTGCCGATCACGGCAAAAAACCATAATATAACGTATAGCGCCAGGAGGGTCGGGCGGGAATAAGTCAGGGCGATACCAACGATCGCCAATCCGCTTAATAAGATATAGAATATTCTTCTCGGCCCGTTTTTGCAAAATATCGCCATGGCCAGAGGCAAACCGGCCAGGGCGCTCAGGTAAATCCCGAACGTATTGGAATCTTTAAAAGATGCGGTGGCGCGGACAAGGCCGAGATTGATCACCGGTCCATACCCCCGGATAAAATCATGGCCGCTAAAAACCTGCCAGATGGCATCTATGCTGGACAGGGCCAGGCCGCAAGATACCGCGAAAAGGATCCGGCGCATATGTTTTAAGTCCCTCACCCCTTCTGCCAGCGCGAAAAGTATAAAGATGTACTGCAAGAGCCTTAATACCCCGCCGCGCATACTGTCTTTAAGGCTGATAGAGTTAACCAGCGATAAACAAGTTACCAGAAAAAAAACTAAAAGCGGCAAATTAATCCCCGTGGAGAACAAGCGCCACTGTTTTTTAGCGATCTTGTTTACAAGAAAACTCGCCAGCAAGAGCCCCATAAAAACGTTCATCGGGGCCGGGGCAATCGCCATGGAAAACGGCAGCAGGATCACCAGCCAATAGATCAGAAAATCCGTTACCTGAATCAGTTTTCCCATCAGCTCCCTCCTTAGGAAAATCGGTATTTGAACATATAAAAGATGGCCCAGAGACCGTCATTCCACCTGATCTTCTTGCCTGAACGGTAATTCCGGGGATGGTATGAAACCGGGACCTCTTTGATCTTTAGTTTCCTCTTTAAAATATTACAGATGATCTCAGCCTCGATATCGAACCTCTTGGCCTTGAGCCCCAGCTTGATCCAGGTCTGCCTCGAGGCAAGCTTATAACAGGTGGCGTAATCGTTGAGATGGCTGGCAAAAAGAAAATTCACCAGGGCGGTAAGAAACTGGTTACCCAGGCGGTGGAAAAATATCCCCTGATACCCCTTGGTAAACCTCACCCCCAGGACAAAATCCGCCCCTTCGGCCTGGATCGCCTCCAGCAGCTTGAAATAATCGTTCGGGTCATACTCCAGGTCCGCGTCCTGGATAATCACATAATCTCCTCCAGCATAGTTTAAGCCGGTCAAAAAAGCGCTGCCTTTACCGCGGTTGGTGCCGTGATGGATGATCTTGATCCGCTCATCCTTGATCTCGTTAAGGATATGCTGGGTGCCGTCGAATGATCCGTCATCGACAACCACTATCTCCTTATCCAGGGGCAAGGAAGAAATCTTTTCCAGGATCTCTTTTATGGTTTTGGCTTCATTATATACCGGGACGACAATTGAAAGTAGTGGCATTTTAACGGCTCATCCTTTTGATAATCGCCCAGAAATACAGGCGCAAATAGTTAGGTAAAAGTTTAAAGATCTTGAAATTAGACTTGCCCTTCTTTCTCTCCTTCCAGACAGTGGGGACCTCGGCGATTTTATAACCCGCGTAATAGGCCCTTAAGGTAAGCTCCATGGAAATCTCAAAACTCATCGCCCGGACCCCCTCCTGGCGGGCAATTTCCGTTTTATACATTTTAAAGGCGTTTGCGATATCATGGGTAGGTACCCCCAAAAGATAATACAATGACCAGCCGGCAAACCCCGAAAAAAACCCTTTTATTTTCGATCCCCCGAGCCGGGCACCCCCCTTAATGTATCTTGAGGCGCAAACCAGGTCATTACCCTCAAGGATTTTTTCGTGCATCCTGGTTATCGTCCGCGGGTCATCACAAAGATCCGCCATCACCGGCACGATCAACTCTCCGGAGGCCAGCTCAAATCCAGTCTTCAGGGCATTAGTAAACCCTTTATCCCTTTTGTTCTCGACCAGACGAAGATTCCCGTAGCTGGCCCGCAGTCCTTGAATGATCTGCGCGGTTGAATCCTGCGAATGGTCATTAACCACAAGCAATTCATGGTCCAGGAGGACGTTTTTTTCGATTTCGCCGATAACCTGGGCGATATTTTCTTCTTCATTATGCGCCGGGACAATAATCGATATCTTCATCGGTTAACCCTGTAGATATGCACTGTCTGGTTATGAAACACACCGGTAAATTTTTCCGGGTGGGCAGCAGCCCAGGCGTCTTCCCGGGGAAACTCTATGCCGTCGATCTGATGCAGGGAATAGACAAAAAGATAACTTATCCTGCGTTTCTTAAGATTCTCCAGCCATAGGGAATACTGGGCTCCCCCGCGGTAATTCCCCTCTTCCTCCAGATTACGGTGCAGGCTCAAGAAATCATACCCCCAATTGTAACGGCTGTTTTTAAAATAATGCAGACGGGCCGGTTCAATCTGGTTAACCGACACATAATATACGTTATTCTTAAAACCGCTGCCGTAAAGGGGAAAGGGAACCGGCCTGCCGATATAGGCGATATTGTCGGCGTTCGTGTGCTCATTGAGCCATTCCCAGGCTTGGGTCGCATCGGGCCAAAACCCGGAGTACTTCGTCATTTTTGCATAACGGGAAAATTCATGCTTGCGGTAATACCTCTCGGCAGCCCCCAGAAACACCAGTAAAAGAACCGTTAAAAAAACGATAAATGCCGGGTTACGGATCATCATCCGGACCCCCTGTTTTATCCTGCCCAAAAGAGTAAAGGCAAAAACCGTGAAAATGAAAGTTAGGGCCATAGAGAAAACCAATTCCTGGCGCTTGGCCAACTCTGAAATCGAGGCCAATACCGATATTAAAACCAGAGCGGCAATCAGTTTCCCGGGAAGGCGCAATAACTTAAAAAGATAAAATCCCAGGACCATCCCCAGGCCTAATAAAGAATAAAGGTACCTCACGTTGGCCAGCGGAATAATGTACCGGTATTCCAGATACATTAAAAGCGGCAGGATAAACAGATAAAAGGCGAAGAAATCCGGGAGCCTCCTTTTCTTTAGCATATATACCGGCACTACCAGGAATATCCCCGGCAGGATAAAAAACAGCGACTGGACACCCAGGCCCTCATGAAAAAGAAGTTTACCTAAAGCATAATCCTGCGCGTTAAAATGGGCGCGGTAAACAAGGTTATCCATTACCCCTTTAAAAATGTGCCTTCCGGATAAAACCATGTCCATCGGGTAAAGCGGGTTGCCCGTCTCAAGATAATTCCTCAGGTATGAAAATCCACCCAGGATAACCAGGCCCGCCAGAACCGGCACGGCCAGATAAATTCTTTTGAAATTTTTTAAAAGCAGGTAGGCAAACGGCGGTAAAAGCAGCAGGCTATAAGGCAAAGCAACGGTCTTAGTCCCCAGTAACAGCCCCCAGGCGACCCCAAAGGCCAGACACCCCCTCCAGTTAAAATTCTCTTTTAAGACCAAAAGGAAATTCAGGCAGGCCAGGAATAAAGCGGCGACCATTACGTCGACATAGGCGATCTGCAGCTGTTTAAAAAAATTCGGCACCAGAAAAAAAAGGAAGGCGCAATAGAAGGAAACTTTCCGTTCCAGGCCGAGCTTACGGGCAATAGCAAAAACGCTGATCAGGGCTAAAAAGAAAAACGGGAGCTGCCCCAGGTCAGCCAGAAAAACGCTTCTAAAAGGAAAGATCAGCCATAAGAAATACAGGCTGCCGTTTATCGGATAATACGGCGGGCTGGGGTCATCGGAAACCGTTATCGGCATGCTCAGGTTATGGTTCTTCAACCATTCTACCGCGAAAGTAAAATGATAATTAAGCGAATCCCAGCCAAAAGGAGGATTCAACAGATTCACCAGCACCTTTAGCGAAACAAAGGCGCCAAGCGCGCAAAGCATGAAAAGGAGCAGTTTATTGCCTAATAATTCCCTGGCCGGAGCCGGATTTAACCCCGCCGGAATAAGCGCGGTCTTTTTCCTGGTAAAAAGCATGACCGCGATCAGCAGCGCCCCGTTAAAAAGCAGGAGATTCGGCAGATAAAGCCTTGAGGCTGCCCCCAGGAGGGTTTGGCTAAAAATAATCTGCCCAAGATAAAACAAGAAGGCCGCGATCAGCGCATCGGCCAGGCCCGGCAGCCTCAGTACCTTTAAGGTGAATAAAACAGCCCCGGCTGCCACCATCAAATTCATTGATAAAAATAATATCATTGCACCTTGATCAACTTGACATTGATTAAAACCCCGCTGGCGAATACCTTGACCAGGATAGGCAGATTTACATCCTCGTGTTTTAAAAAATAGATCGTGATATAAGATTTATGGTAAGGATTCTTATCGCGTCTTTTTATGTCGCCTTTTAAAAGAAAAAGCTGATAGCGTTTCTTGTCAAAACTGACTTCGCGCGGAGTAACCCTGGCGGTAAGCACGTAGTTCTTCTGATTTGTGTTGATGTTCATTTCAAAATTCCTGTTTTTCTCAAAGTCCATCCGGCGTAGTTTGTGCATCAAAGACAATGGATCATGGGTATCGGGCAGAATTGTCCGTTCCTCTCCGCCGATGGTCATAATGTGTTTATTCTGATCGTAATAGATCTCTTTCTTAAGCGCATCGCTCTTACCGGTTTTAATTTCCTGCGTGAAGAGCAGCGGGTTACCGTTAGCCGGGTTAATATAAGAATCGAGCCCCGCCCGGGCCGAGAAAAAGCGCGAGACAATACTGGAGGTTTTAGCCTCGGCGGAAAGATGCGTCACCTTGCCTCCTTTAAAATCCTCTCCCGCTTTATCCTTGAACACGGCCTCCGCCGCCGGAACAACATTGAATAAAGCAACCTGATAACTCAATTCCCCGTTCTTAATGAAGTTGTTGAATGCCAGGTGGGAGATGATCAACTTAAGGTTATTGTTATTCTGATAACTGGCCATGACCATCAACACCAGGACCACCAGAATTATCGCCAGAAACCTTTTCATTTTAAGCAAACCCTCCTAAAATAAAGTATAGATAAAAGGTGCCACTGCCGAAGACGAGGTAAAAAATATCAAAGCCCCCAATAATAACAATATGGCTATGATCGGGGTAAGCCACCATTTCTTCCGTTCTCTCAAAAATCCCCAGAACTCTTTAATCATCATCAATCCGCCCATAACCGCTCCCGCTTAAAACTGCCTTTCGTATCCCGCCGCCGCCGCGGCTGTTTTATTCTTTATCCAGTAGCTGCGGCATTTCCGGTCGATCTTCTGCTCCAAGGGATCCCTGGAAAACAGCCTCAGACATATTCCGATCGGGAAAAATACAAGATAAAAAACCAAAAAAAGGATTATCCTGGTATTGACCCAGCTTAAGAGAAACGCCAGGCGCATCCAAAGAATATAGAATGGTTTCAAAGATCCCGGCACAACAAAAGAAACCAGAAAAAATAATCCGGAAATCACCGCCGGATAACCAGGGGCGCTTTTGCCCTTAAAGATTAGCAAAGCAGTGATCACCAGGAAAGCCAAACCCATGGTCAGCCCAAATCTTCTTAAGCTTTGCTTATCCGTTTTTATCTGCTCCATCGTCCTTCGTCCTTATTATTTCGTCCTTCGTCTCTCGTCCCTCGTCCTTCGTTTCTCGTATCTCGTTCTCTGCCGCGCTAGTCCAGTTCAAAGGCCTCCTGCCATTTCATATCCTTTTGCAGGGGCGGTTGTTCTTTCTTACTCAAAAGAAAACTGCCCAGCACAAGATAATCCATTTCCGTGCGCATGAAACACCGATAGGCGTCCTGCGGGGAACAAACCAAAGGCTCCCCCCTGACGTTAAAGGAGGTATTTATTATAACAGAACAGCCGGTTTTTTTAAAGAAACTGTTTAGTAAATCGTAAAAAAGCTGCTGGTCCTCCCGCTTGACGGTCTGCAGGCGCGCGGAATAATCAACGTGGGTGACCGCCGGGATATCCGAACGGATGATTTTGAGTTTTTCGAATCCTGATAATTTCTCTTCTCCCGGGGATAAAGCGGCCATTTTGTCTTTTCTCAACGCAGCTGTCATCAACATGTACGGGCTTTCCCCTGTAAAATCAAACCACTCTCCGGCCTTTTCCAGGAGCACCGACGGAGCAAACGGTCTGAAGGACTCCCGGAACTTTATTTTTAAATTCATCTTTGACTGCATCTGGCGGCTCCTGGCGTCGCCAATGATACTTCTGGCGCCCAGGGCCCGCGGGCCGAATTCCATCGCCCCCTGAAACCAGCCGATCACATCGCCCCGGTCGATCAAAGCGGCAACCCTTTCGGGGATCTCGGCGGCCGATAATCTCTGATGGGGGACTTTTTCACGCTCCAGGAACACAGCGATCTCTTCATCTGAATAGCGCGGCCCCAGAAGAGAAGCCTTCTGGCTGTCATGCTGATTATCGGCATGCCTGGGATTACCCAGATACTTGTGCCAAATCAACAAAGCCGCCCCCAGGGCGCCCCCTGCGTCACCGCTGGCAGGCTGCACCCAAACCTCTTTAAATGGCCCCTCTCTTTTGATCCGGCCGTTAGCCACGCAATTCAGGGCCACCCCTCCGGCAAGGCAAAGCCTGTCCTGGCCGGTCAGCTTATGGACATGAAAGGACATCTTCAGCATTATCTCTTCGGTCACCTTTTGAATCGAAGCGGCAATATCCATTTCTTTCCGCCCGATTATGCTTTCCGGCTCTCTGGCCGGCCCGCCAAAAAGCCTCTCAAACCGGCGATTAACCATCTTCAGCCCATTACAATAGCCGAAATATTTCATATTCATCCTGAATGAACCGTCTTCCTTCAGGTCTATAAGTTCATTAAGTATAAGTTCCGTGTATTTCGCTTCTCCATAAGGAGCCAACCCCATCAGCTTGTATTCTCCGGAATTAACCTTAAAGCCGGTGTAATAAGTAAAAGCCGAATACAACAACCCCAGGGAATGCGGAAACTTAAGGTAATACTCCAGGTTCAGGTCATTTCCTTTGCCGATACCAAAACTGGCCGTTTCCCATTCCCCCACTCCGTCAATGGTTAAAAATGCCGCCTGATCAAACGGTGAAGGAAAAAAAGCGCTTGCCGCGTGCGATTCGTGATGCCGGGCAAAAAGTAGTTTCCCCTTAAAAGCAAACTCCTTGCGGATCAATTCCCCGATCCAGAGCTTTTGTTTCAGCCACAAAGGCAGCGCCTGGATGAACTGGGTAATCCCGGAAGGCGCATAGGCCAGGTAGGTTTCGAGGATCCGTTCGAACTTAATCAAAGGCTTATCGTAAAAAACGATATAATCGATATCTCCGATCCCCAGGCGGCAGTGCCCCAGGCACCATTTTACGGCGTTGGCAGGAAGGGCCGAATCATGTTTTTTACGGGTAAAACGCTCTTCCTGCGCGGCGGCAACGATCCGGCCATCCTGGACCAGGCAGGCTGCGCTATCATGATAAAAACAGGAAATACCCAGTATATTCATCTCTCGCTTACTCTTTTTGCTGAGGCAAGTCTTTAATTTCCCAAACTTCGATCTCCGAACTTTTCCGCGTGCACATCGACTCTTTAGGAGAACAGCTTTCCGGGGCAAACTTTCGCACAAAGCTTAACTTTGGATTCCTGCGGATCTTCTCCAGCTCCCGCTGGTCCTGCAATAAACCGCTGCCTAAATAACCGTCGAAGTGCACCAGGACATATTTAACCCCCATCTGCCGTAATATCTGAGCGGTTTGCGGCTCGGAAAGATTAACGATCTTGCGCGCCTGGAGATTAACCGGGCTCCCCGGAACACTCGCGTTGATCATCTTTTTATTATGAACAGTCTGATAAAACTTATATAATTCTCCGGGAGAATCCAGGTCCAAGGGGTATTCCGCGATCACCACTTCGGAAGGCTTACCTTTAAGCCAATAATAAACTTCCGGGACCCGCGAAGTATCGATGATTTTCTGCGGCGGCCAGCTCCAGAATTCGAATAAGCACAAAGCAGCGATCAAAACCACCAGGGTGATCCTGGTTCTATTGCTGCGTAACCTGCCCAGGATCAGGGGGACGGCGCATGCGGCCAAAACCGCGACCGCCAGCATTACCACAATGCCAAAACGGCAATATGCCCTGAACATGGGAAAGATCTTATACATAAAAAATGACGGCATTAAAATTTTGAACGAGCCGATTTCCCACCAGGGAGGCTGAGAAAACAACCAGGAGATCAAGGCCAGAAAAATAAAAAACCGCGGATGGAAATTATCCGCCACTTCCCCCCCGCCGCCTGCGCGAAAGATTTTTTTACGTTTTTTTACGGCGAAGATCGCCAGGATCAACGGTATCCAGCCAAGATATAGCGTATGCTCGGTAAGGCTGACCCCATATAACGACGTGCCCGCGAAATTCTCTGTAAAACCGCCGAAAACCGGATGTACCGTAGCCGGTAAAAAATAACTCAACGGCCTCGCCGATTGAGCAAAGAGATCATCGAACGGCTTCTTCATCGACCAGGCAGAAGTCTTGTCCTGCCGATACCCAGTCACTACGGTTTTTCTGCTCGGCAATAAAGGCAGGCAGGAAACCAGCCCTCCGAGAAAAAGCGCCAATAACACATACCCGCCGGATTTCCATTTCAGCGCCCTGGTGTCACGCAGAATGATGAAGAGCAAAAAAATACCGGTACAAATAACCATAAAATAAAAATAGTAAAAATCAAAACAAGACACCAGAAACAGGCCCAAAGAAGCCAAGAGGAGATTTTTACGGCAAGGGTTATCCCTTAACCTTAACAACAACAGCAGGTAGAGGGGAATAAACTGGATCTGCGCCAGTCCCAAGTGCTGCCAGCTGCGCATAAAGTGATACGGGCAGAAGGCGTAAAATATCCCTGCCAGTAAAGCGGCCGGTTTATTGCGGGTAATATAATGCGCCAGACGATACATAAAGAACCCGGATAAAATAAAACTGGCGATCACCTGGAGATTATAAGTAAAGCTTTCATTCGCCAAAAAATTCACCGCAAAATTAAAAAGCGTCCAGAGCGGGTATATGCTCAACGGCATGGCTATACCCTGCGGAGCGGCTAAAAAAGTCGTGTGAAATGGATTAAGATGGTTTAAGAAAGAAAATTTCAGCCACCACCAATACCAGAGCAAACCGTATGGCTCATCCGTGGAAAGAAAACCCGGGATACAGCGGAATAACCTGAAAATAAGCGGAAAGGTCATGAATGCCGTCAAGAAGAACATAACTCCGGTAACCCATAAATAATCTCTCCTCAATAGACGATTAGGCATCGCTTCTCCTTATTGCATTTACCAGCGTATCGGCGGTCCTTTGCCAGCTGAATTCCGCTGCCGCTTCCCTTGCCTGCTGGGCAAGGGCAAAAAGCCCCGCTTTATCTCCCAGTAAACGCGTAATCTCGTCCGCAAACTTTCCGGTATCGGCCAAATCCGTCAAGACCACGCCTTTTTTGAATTTTCTCGTCGCGCTTATATCAAAGGCCACCACCGGGCACCCGCAACCCAGGGCCTCTGCCACCACTATCCCCCAGCTCTCATAGGAGCTGGGAAAAACAAACAGGCTGCTTGATTTAAGCACGCGGTATTTTTCCGAATTATCCAAAAACCCCAAAATACAAACGTTATTTTCCAGTCCTAACTTTTGAACCGTGGAATTTATCAGTTTTATCCACGATTGGCTGCCCCATCCAACCAAGGCCAGCTTCGCATCAGGGAATTTAGCGGTAACGATTTTCCAAATATGCAAAAGCTCTGGGATACCCTTTTGTTGATGAAACCTTCCGACAAAACAGGCAGCGTAGCGCTTCTCCGCCGTCTCAGGGACGCCCGCGATACCTTCCAGGTCGATCCCCGGAGAAATTACCACCACTTTCCCGCGGTGGATACCGTATTTTACCAGGGCCGCTTTATCCTCTTCGGAAAGCACGACGACGCAATCGGCCCTTAAACGCAAAAGCATAATGGCGATCTTCTGGGTAAACCAGTAGATTACTCCTCTGAACGTGCGCGCCGAGGAGTTTTTTAAGGGGTGCGGCGCGATCAGGAATATCCCGGCGGCCCACTTTAAATTCGCGTTGATCATTTTTTGCCAAAAGGCAAAGACCAGGTCCGGGTAAAAATCGGAGGAGGAGTATAATACCCCTTCTTTGATCAGCCTGCCCCTGAAAATCCCGCAGGCCGTCCTTAAAAAATAGGCCGCAAAAAGCCCGAACTTTTCAACGTCGAATTTTGAGAAAACCCTGAACTCATCCTGCAAACCGGCATTCCGGCACATCGCACCTGCCTCCCGGCAGCCATAGATCAAAACCCGCACCCCTGATTTTTTCCAGGCCCTGGCCAACTCAATAAAAATCTTATCGCTGCCGCCCATGCTTTTATATGAAATTTGGGAATTTGCGATTATGGAAATAACCATCTTGTCCGTCAAGAGAGCACCCTTGCCTTCACGATCAAAGTCTTGCCCAATGAAGGGAACAACCTGGCAGGCCAGCGCCAGAATAGATTCCCCTGATTATTAAAGTTGATTACATCTGAAGTGAATATCTCCACGCTGAAACCATGCTCCTTAAGCAGGCCGAACAAACTTTCTTTCACGAAATAGCGGATATGCCCTCCCGCGTCACCTTGAGAGCTTACCTCAATCAGCGGGTTCTTTCCCAACAGCAGCATCAGCCTCCTGCCGAAAGTGGCCAGATTAGGGGTAGAAATGATCAACTCGCCGCGATCGACCAGCAGTCTTTTGATCTTTTCCAGAAAGGCGTCCGTATCAAAGAGATGTTCGATAATTTCCGCTGCGACAATGCAATCAAAAAAATTTTCCGAGAAAGGAAAATCATCCTCCTCGATATCGGC
>JAQUQA010000015.1:0-1411 GCA_028716305.1 Candidatus Omnitrophota bacterium
TGATTACCGGGTATTTGGCCCTTGGTTTAAATTCCGTTGAATTACCTCCCCTTAACCCACAGGCATTCCTGGCAAACTCGATCACCGCGCATTGCATCCCTAAGCAAAGCCCCAAAAAGGGAATCTTATTTTCACGGGCAAATTTTATCGCCTTGATCTTGCCTTCGATGCCACGATAGCCAAACCCCCCGGGGACCAAAATCCCGCTTATCCCACAAAACAGCGTTTCCAGGTCCTGGCTCTCCAACTCTTCGGAATCAATCTTCTTGATGATCACCTTAACGTCATTATGGATCCCGGCGTGAACGAGCGACTCATAAATTGATTTGTAGGCGTCCTGCAAAGCAATATACTTCCCCACCAGAGCGATCGTCACCCTTCCTTTAGGATTAACCGCCCTTTCAACGACATGTTTCTCCCAATCCTGCAAGTCGGAGATCCTGCAGATCAACTTAAAATGGCTTAAGATGATCTCATCGAGGATCTGGTTTTTAAAAACTAACGGGATCTGGTATATTGATTCCACGTCCCGGGCCTCGATTACCGCCTCCTTCTGCACGTTGCAGAAAAGGGAGATTTTTTCCTTTAAGTCGGCGGTCAGCGCCTTTTCCGTCCGGCAGATCAATATATCCGGCTGGATACCGATCTCGCGTAAAGTGCCGACGCTGTGCTGCGTCGGTTTTGTCTTAACTTCCTCGGCGCACCTGATAT
Organism: Candidatus Omnitrophota bacterium; assembly: GCA_028716305.1. Taxonomy (GTDB): domain Bacteria; phylum Omnitrophota; class Gorgyraeia; order Gygaellales; family Profunditerraquicolaceae; genus JAQUQA01. Next base: position 712 of record JAQUQA010000015.1, read on the forward strand.
AAGGAACCAGGGTGAGATGGATATAAAGCACATTTTCCTTGCCCGCGTCGAGCCCGAATTGCCGGGCCGCCTCCAAAAACGGCAGGCTTTCGATATCACCGACCGTCCCGCCCACCTCGACGATCACGATATCCGCGCCGGATACCGCGGCGACTTTTTTTACCCGTTCTTTTATCTCGTTGGTGATATGCGGGATGACTTGGATCGTCTTGCCCAGATAATCGCCGTGCCTTTCTTTGCTGATCACCGTATTATAGATCTGGCCGGTTGTAACGTTGTTGAACTTGGTCGCCTGGGTGCTGATAAACCTTTCGTAATGCCCAAGGTCCAGGTCGGTCTCCGCTCCATCCTCGGTAACATAGACCTCCCCGTGCTGGTAGGGGTTCATCGTCCCCGGGTCAACATTGATATAAGGGTCGAATTTCATCAGGGAGACCTTTAGCCCCCTGGACTCCAGGAGCCTTCCGATGGAAGCCGAAGTGATCCCCTTACCCAGACTGGAGATCACCCCTCCGGTAACAAAGATATACTTAGGCATATAAAACATCCCTTCTAAAATACCCGGTGATTAATCGAGGTAACCAAAAAAAATGGCGTTTTTTTTTAGCGGGATTTCTGCTAAAAAAAACGCCCTTGTTATTCCTGGTAACTCCACTTTGAATTACCTAGTAATTATAACATGCTTTAAGGAGTTGTCAAA
>JAQUQA010000015.1:1511-7171 GCA_028716305.1 Candidatus Omnitrophota bacterium
TCTCCTTTTTTGACATAATAATCATCGAACCTGATCACCATCGCCTGGAACTGAATGATATTGCTGGAAAAGGTGAAATATTTTGGTTTTAACGGACGCATCCGGGAGTCAAACTCCAGGAATTTGATTGTAGTGCAAGTCTGGCCTGTCTGCGGGTCAACCCCCGCGGCGGTAACCACTACCTCGGCAATCCGCGAATCCGCGCTCAAGCGCTGGATCACCTGCTGCAGGATCATATTTTGAAAAAAGATCCTTCCGATATAAAATCCGCAGATAAGAATCGCGGCCAGGATTAAGAGTTGGATTATTTTTTTCATATTAAAATTACACTGCTGCGGGCTCGTTTACGGTCAATTACGCGTCGACGGACAGGCCTGGTGCCTGGCCTGTCCGGAAATCAGATTTTTCATTCACTATCATGCCTTTACGAGCAACGCGGCCGGAAAATCCTTAAAGGCCTCGGCCAAAGAAAGCCTTCGGCTGAAATTTACCCGCCTGCCGGTAATCAAATCCTTCCAGGATGATGCCTCTTGAGGAAAAATAACACAGGTATCCTGCCAAACCCCTTCCCCTAAAGGAAGTTCCCCGTCCTTAACCAAATGACTGAAGAAACGTGCGGTAATACAAATCATCCAATCGTCATTAAACTGCCTGGCAAAAGCAACGACGTTATCCTGGAATTTACCCTCTGCCTTAAGCGGAAAATATCCCCCCTCCAGGAATAACTCAGGGTTTGCCTTGCGTGCCGCCAGCAGCCTCTGCACCAGAAACATCTTGATCCTGCCGTCTTGGGCCGAGGAGAAAAGTTCTTTCAGTAGACCAACCGGGTCCTGCGCTGTTTTTACCCCGGAGAGAAAAGAGATCCTCTTGGAAAAATCTACCCTCCGGCGGTTGTCCGGGTCGACCAAGCTAAAATCCCAAAGTTCCGCACCCTGGTAAAAATCGGCCACCCCCGGAGAAGTAATTTTCAGGAACAACTGCGACAGGGAATTAAACATCCCGTAAAAAGCAACTTTTTTCTGAAAAAGCAAAAAGTCCTCCAGGAACCGGTTTCCCGCGGACGGATCCAAGATGCCTTCAATAAAATGTTCACAGGCATTCTCATATTCGCTATCCGGCTTTATCCAGGCAGTATGCCTTTTCGCCTCCCGCACCGCCTTGATGATGTATTCTTTTATCCTGGACCGGAAGCCATCGTTTACCCCTTCAAAAGGCAAAGCCCCCAGCAGGGTTTGATAAAGAAAATATTCATCGTTCTCGTCGGGCACAAGCCTATTATTCAATTTGACTTTTTTATTTTTATTCAATTTCTCCCAGGCCTTAAGATGCGCATCCCATTCCCTGGGCATCTCGGAAAGCACATTGATCCTGGCGCGCACATCCTCGGAGCGCTTGGTGTCGTGGGTGGAGGTCGCGTTAAATGAATAGCGAAACGAGTTAAACCGGTCGGCCAGAAAGCCGTAAAAATCCTCTAAAGAAAACCCAAACTCCTGGGGGGCCGAACCGACCTCGTTCAGGGAAATTAAGCGGTTGTAGATATAAAGGATCGTGTCCTCGAAACCCTTAGCCATCAACGGGCCGGTATACTGCTGGAAATTCATCACGAATTCTATCCATTGCTGCTTATCCTCCGCGGAAAGGGAATTATTATATTCAAGAAGCAGGAATTTCCCGATGAAATCCAATTCATAAATAAAACCGGGGAGCTTTTTCTTGGCCCGGCTGATTGCTTCCTGGATATACCTTCTATCCATCCCTAGCGCGTTAGCCTGATTGATGTAAGTTCTGTAGACGGGAAAAACCGCCATTACTTCGACTAAAGCGCGCTTTAAGCCGTAAAGGGTAATGTCCCGGCCATAGCGGTCTTTGCTGGAAAGCTTTTTGATCTGCTGGGCGAGGTTGTCGACATTACCGGCAAGATGCTTACTGATGATCATTCTTTTGTTATCGCATAAAAGATCCTCATAAGGGGTTTTCAACCTGGTGAATGACTGGTAAATTTTCGTCAGGCCCCTAAGATTACGCCTTTCCACAAATATTCCGTTTAGATAATTAAGGAAATCGTACCCTGTAGTACCCTGCACCGGCCAGGAAGAAGATAGACGCTCTCCGGGGAAAACGATCTTCTCAACCACCAGATAAGTATCCCTGACCTTCTCGCGTAATTTATTCAGATAACTTTCCGGATCATGCAATCCGTCGATATGGTCGACCCTCAAGGCGTGGAATAATCCTTCGTTTATAAGTTTAAAGGTGAGCTCGTGAATATGCGAAAAAACCGCATCATCCTCGACCTTTAAGGAAATTAATTCATTCACGGTAAAGAACCTGCGGTAATTGATCTCTTCCGCGGCTACCTTCCAGAAGGAGAGCCTGAAACGCTGCTCGGAAATAAGCTCATCCAGCCTGTCATAGCTTGCCGGATTATCCTTGCTGCCGTTGAACAAAGCGATATTTCCTTCGATAAACTCACGGATCGCCGGATTATTGTTATAGAGCGACCAGAGCATGTTTTTCGCGTGCCTTATCTGTTCGCTTTGGCTGATGTCCCCCTCCCGGGAGGAAAGGGCCTTGAATAGATTTATTGCCCCCAGCATGCTGATGAAATCGGCGTTATTAGACCCTAGTTTCTCTTCAAGGATCCGAATATCGTGTCCAAGCACCTTATCGTAAGATCCGCATTTAAGAGGCAGGCTCAAACCGTAATAATTAATCGTGATCCCCTTCTCCCCGTATTTCAAAGAGATCTCTCCCTGCTCCAGCGATTCGGCATAAAACTTGCCCAAAAGCGGGGTGAGCACCTTGTCCCGCAGGTTTTCATATGGATGTTCCCAGTCTATGTCGAAAAACCCGAAATATGCCGAATCCCTGCCGTTCTCCAGCACATCCATGAGCAGCTGATTCTGGGAATCATAGGCCATATGATTGGGGACGATATCCTGAATCCAGAATAAGCCGCGCTGTTTTAATTCACTGCTTAAGGCTATGAAGTCGTCGAAAGTGCCTAACTCCGGGTTAAGCTGGTTGGGGTCGACAATATCGTACCCATGCGTACTTGCCTCTTTGGCCTTGAATATCGGAGAGGCGTATAAATCCGTAATTCCCAGTTCCGCCAGATAAGAGACAATCTCTTTAGCTTTCTGGAAAGTAAAATCCCGGTTAAACTGAATTCTGTAAGTTGCCAGGGGGATCCGCATTATTTAACCTTTATGCTTAAGGCTTCGCCTAATTCGGTAAAGCTATCCAGCCAACTCCCGGCAAGCGCATCGCCCGCCTGGGACCTTTCCTGCATCTCGTGCATCGGGGCCTTGCTTAGATAAAAATGTATGTTCTGCGCCTTCCAAAAATTGATCGATTGGGAAAGGCCGCGAAGGATACTGACCAATTCCGAGATATTTTTCATCAATCCGATATTCTGGATATCCTGCGATAACCTCTCCATCTCCAGATCGACCTTCCTGGCCGCCTTCAGCTCCAAGGCGGCTATGTCTATCTCCCCATACCATTTTTTTGATTCTTTGATCAAACGGCTTAATTTCTCGTTATCAAACCCCTCGTTATCAAGGATCCTCTGGATGTCGGTATTCAAAACGAAGCCGATGATCGCTGAGAAATATTTCGGCAGCGGAATATTTAACCCGGACATGAACTGTACTGCCGCGTAATGATGCTCGTAAATCGAACGCAAAGACCCGCCGATCTCCTTTTGCGCGGCCGCGAAGATCTGGTCAATAATCTGTTTTTGCTCATCCTTCAAAAGGATAGAGAGCGAAAAAGTGTGTCCGTTAAAATTCGTATCGATATGACGGATAAGATCGGAGATCTCCCCTTTCTGAAAGCTCTCCTTCATCTGCTTGAGCATCTCATTAAAAGATTCCTCCTGGGCGTACGGCTTGGCCGCGGCGACGATATTGTGGTCTCCCAAATGCAGTGCCGCGAAAATGACCTCCTCTTCGTTCCAGGTAATGTTGGAACGCAAAAACACCCTGCCGATAATTAATTTTTGCTTGCCCGCCTCCAACTGTTCCTGCGCACGCCGCTCTGCGCTAAAACTATAGAGCGTTACGCTGGCAGGATATTTTTTGAATAAAGAGGTTATCCCGTAATGCACCCCGACGCGCGACAGGTCCATAATCAAAGGTTTTACAAATAAATCGTAAACCTTCGCGCCATTTTCAAATTCCGGAATGTTACTGGGCGCTCTTTCCAGCAGGCCGCGGTAAACCTCCTCCAGCGAAACATTGCTGACCGCCTTTGCTAATTGCATCGCCCGGGCGGCGTAATTCAATACCTGCAGAGTCTCGATCCCGGAAATTTCATCAAAAAACCATCCGCAACTGGTGTACATGAGCATGGCGTTACGCTGCATCTCCATAAGATACAGGATCTTTAACTTTTCTTCATAATTCGTATCTTTTTCGGTGATACGGGAGAGAAAATTTTCTACATTCTCCTGTGACCTGTCCAGAATAACCTCAATATATTCATCCCGCGCCTTCCAGGGGTCCTTTACCAGACCGGAGAGCTGTTCTTCGAATATGTGGACCAGATTATCCCTGAGCCAATCCATTGCCCCCCTTAAAGGAGCCCTCCAATCCTGGTTCCAGCCCGCGTGTCCGTTGGAGTTACAGCCACAGTTGGCCCTCCATCTTTCTACTCCGTGAAAACAACTCCAGGAAGAGTTTTCAATAATCTCTACTTCGTATTGCGGGGGATTTTTTTCCAGGAATTCCGAATAGATCGTGATCCGGGCGAGGTTATTCGATTCCAAAAAATAAAGGCAATACGTCAACGCCATGTCGCCAAAACGATGGTGGTGACCGTAGGTCTCCCCGTCCGTGGCGATATGCTCCAATTGATCGGAGTGATTTTCGGACAAAAAAGCCGCCAATAGCTTGTTGGCAAAATTTTCTCCGTTATCCAACAGGCCGCCAAAAGCGGTTTCCCGGGAGATCGCGCCGTCATAAAAGAACAGCGAGATCGTCCTTCCGGAAGGAAGCTTGCAAAGATACGGCACCTTGGGGTCAATCTTACCCCCGGAGACATCTACCCATTGTTTGTCCGTGATCTTGCGGACCTTCAGCGCCTGGTGGGGAGCCAGGACCGTGAACTTCAGATTATGCTCGGCCATGATCTCCAGGGTCTCCAAGTCGACGGCGGTCTCAGCCAGCCACATCCCTTGTGGATCGCGGTCAAAGCGGTGACGGAAGTCCCTGATCCCCCAGATAACCTGCGTGCGCTTGTCCCGGCTGTTAGCCAGGGGCATGATCATATGGTTATAAACCTGGGCCATGGCCGCGCCGTGCCCGCCGAAATTCTCCAGGCTTTTTTTGTCCGCTCCAAGTATATCATTGTATACCTGAGGGGCGTGCCTCTGCATCCAGGATAAAAGCGTGGGGCCGAAATTAAAACTGATCTTCGAGTAATTATTGACAATATCGATAATCTTCTTGTCTTCTCCGAGGATCCGGGAGGCGGCATTGGGAGAATAACATTCCGCGGTAATTCTGGCGTTCCAGTCGTGATAGGGATACGCGCTATCCTGTAATTCCACGTCCTCGAGCCAGGGGTTTTCCCTGGGCGGCTGATAAAAATGCCCGTGAATGCAAATATAACGCTCCATGATGAAATTACCTCCTCTGACTAAAGCGAGTACATGA